>JAFPRF010000268.1 GCA_017400965.1 Lachnospiraceae bacterium | reverse complement strand
GCGAAGAAACATGCGGAAATAAAGGAACCCGCAAATGCTCCAAACCGAAAGGATCAGGTAGGATTCTGTCGAGAGCGTACTTACGGAAATAATGTTCGGGATGAGGAACGCCATGGCGAAAAGCATCGATACGATCATTCCGATGAGCCCGAAAATCTCGTACTTTCGATTGTGATTTGCGCTGGCGATTTTCCATGCGGAAGCCGAAGTCAGCGCATAGGCGATCGTTGCGCCAACCGTCGTTACGTCCACGATCCAGCTGATGGCCGTGCGGCCCAAGAACGGGAAGACAACGGAGATGATCAGGATGCAGAGAATCGCATTTCGCGGAACGAAGGCCTTTTTCTTCCCAATCCACTTCGGGAACAGGCCGTCTTCCGAAAGACTGTCCATCAGGCGGCTGAGGGCAATGAAATTTCCGATCAGGCCAGTAAAGATCGCGCCAAGAGCTGCCACGCCAAGGATAAAGCTCCCTGCATCGCCGAGGGCTGCATAGGCCGCATGGAAGGTCGGCTGCGACGCGACGCCGCTGTAAGTACCTAAATTTTCCACGTACTCTACCCAGGAACTGCACCCTTCGGGCAACGCCTTCACTGCCATCAGGGAAAGCAGTATGTAGGCAATGGCTGCCGTGATGACGGCGATCACCAAAACACGGAAGGATTTTTTGAGGGGGAATTTTGCTTCCGCCGCGGAGTGTGATATGGATTCAAATCCCACAAAAGCCCAAGGCGCTAGCGCAAAGATCGTAATGACGCCGTCGATCGCGTTTTTTCCAGGCGCGTAGGCCGGCTCGTAGCCACCCGTACCCAGCTTTCCGCAGGCAAAGGCGAAACAAATGACAACACCCACGAACAGAAGCACTGCCATCACGATCTGAAAGCAGGCCGCAGGTTTTCTAAATAAACAAATGACAGCGGCGAGGACCAGCGCACCCTCCGCCAAGAGCAGCTCTCCCACGTAGATGGGATAACCCGCGATCTCATAAAGGTATCCAAAACGGAACGTATCGCCAAAGAGCGTCCTAACGATCAGCGGAAGCGCCGTCGCATTCGCCCAAATAATGGCGGTGTAGGTCAGGATCAAAAACCACGCGCTAAGGAACCCATGGTCATAGCCAAAGGCCTTTTTTGTATAGGTATACGCGCCGCCGCCGTCCGGATAGCGGTTCATGAGGTAATGGTAATTCACCGCGATGAGCAGCATGACCAGACCGCCAAGCCCAAGGCCCAGCGCCGTTCCGATCGGTCCCGCGATCGGTAAAAAGGTCGTTCCGGGCATCACAAAGGAGCCCCAGCCAACGCTACAGCCAAAAGCTAGCGCCCAGGCGCCGACGAGACCTAGATATTTCTTTTGATCAGAAGAACTCCCCTCAGCCTTTCCCATATGCTCCGTTCTCCTTAGCTTTCCTCGTATTTCCGGATCCCCTCCGCCGTCTGCGCATACAATTCGCGGATGGCTGCGATGCGGTCCTTAACCTCCTCATCCGAAAGGGTTCTCGCGTTCCCAGGGCGATACTCTTCCGTGATCTCACTGGCAAGCTTTGACAGTTTCATAAGCCCCAGGTTCGCGCAAACGCCCTTACAGGCATGCGCCTTTTCAAAGAGCTCCGTCTGATCCATGCTCTCGCCGGCGCCAAGGAGTCCTTCCACAACGCCGCTGGACGCGAATTTTCGAATATGCTTGTCCAATAGCTTATCCACGCGCAGCACCTGCAGGGCTTGGTCATAGTCACCACCGATAGTTTCATATAATTCCTGTAACGTCATCGCTTTTCCCTCTTTCATGGCGAAATATTGTCAGAATACTTAGTAAATTATATCACTTTTTGCAGCTCGTGTACAGAATAATCAATAAAAAAGCAGGGCCAAAGCCCTGCTTTTTGTCAATGCTCTATTCGATTTACGTGAATTAATACTTAAATGAGAAGGTGTAAGCGCCTTCCGGTCCGATTACGGAGTTATCCGTCTCGGTTACGTAAAAACTTGCCTCTAAAGAAGAATGACTGACGTAACCCTTTACGGTACCATCATCGCTAGTAAAGAGAAGATATGTATCGCTGTCAGGCGCATCCTCCACCTCAGCCCAGCCACGAAGCTCCTTCGTATCATCAATGTGGATCACAACATTGTAACTGCCGCTCTCCATGCCCTCGGTGATGGTCAGGTAGCTG
>JAFPRF010000267.1 GCA_017400965.1 Lachnospiraceae bacterium | reverse complement strand
CGGGACAGTTCGCAAGGGGCGTTCCGTTTTCGCAAACGAGGCGAAGGTTGGCGGTTGCTTTTCTGTGGGATAAATCGTTCATGGGGCATGCTCCTTTGTTTCATTCTGTTTCTATTGCTTCTATTGTAATCATTTGGCGGAAAGGAAAACAATGCACTTATTGTCCAAGTGTATGTATTTTTTTGGTGAATGGAAAAAGCGGGCAAAATTTAGTAACAGCAACAAGACAGATGCGTGGTAGACGATCACTTCGCTATGCTAGAATAAATGATAGAATTAGCCAAAACAAGGGGGGTTACAACCATGGGCAGTGAACGGACGGATTCCAATCAGATCACGAGGGATTATTTCGACAGCCTCATGATCGAGATGCGGCACATTGACAGCGAGATCCCGGATACGAAGATCCGGCTTTTCGGGCAGGAATTCTCCATGCCGATCGCAACGGCGGCGCTCTCGCACCTTAACGGTACGGCGCCAAACGGCATGGCGAAGATGGCGGAGGGTGCAAAGCTGGCAGACGCGCTGTGCTTTTCCGGCATGGGCGAGGCCGAGGAAATCCGTGACATGTGCGCCACCGGCGCGAAGGTGATCAAGATCGTGAAGCCACACGCGGAGAACGAAAAGGTCTTTGCGAAGATCCGCGAGGCGGAGGAAGCGGGCGCCTTTGGCGTTGGCATGGACATCGATCACGCATTCTCTTGGAATGGGGAATACGACAACGTGGTCGGCCTGCCCATGAAGCCGAAGTCCTTGGAAGAGATGCGAAGCTTTGTGGAGAGTACGAAGCTGCCCTTTATTGTCAAGGGCGTACTGAGCGTGCAGGATGCGATCAAGTGTCTGGAGATTGGGGCTTCTGGCATTATCGTTTCGCACCATCACGGCATCATGAAAAGCGCGGTGCCGCCGCTCCTCGTCCTTCCGAAGATCAAAGAGGTGATCGGCGATCGGATGCCCATTTTCGTGGACTGCTGCATCGAATCCGGCATGGATGCCTTTAAGGCGCTGGCGCTTTGCGCGGATGCGGTCTGCGTGGGACGCGCGATCATGGATCCCTTGAAGGAGAAGGGCGCAGAGGGCGTTTGCGAGAAGCTGACCGCCATCAACCAGGAACTGAAGGCAGTCATGGAGCGCACGGCGTTTACGAAGCTAAGCAGGATTGACGACAGCGTGATCTACAGGCGTGATTTCTAGAAAAACGGGGAGGCTACTATGAGAATTGGCGGTGCGATTGAAAGAGAATATCATAATCCCGAAGAATGGGTGAAGTTTGCAAAGGACCTGCGCTACAGCGCGGTGCTTTGTCCCGTGGACAGTGCGAGCGATGCAGCGACGCGGCAGGAATATCTTCAGGCGGCGAAGGAGGCGGACCTTCTCATCGGTGAGGTTGGCGTTTGGCGGAATTGCCTTTCGAAGGATGATAAAGTGCGAAAGGATGCCATGGACTATGCGAAGGCGCAGCTTGCCCTCGCGGAGGAGATGGGCGCGAATTGCTGCGTGAACATCATTGGTAGCCACAGCGAGACGGCTTGGGACGGGTTTTCCGCGGAGAATTACACGGAAAGCTTTTACGCGCTGGCCGTGGACAGCGTGCGCGAGATCATCGACGCGGTGAAGCCCAAGAGGACCTTTTATACCATCGAACCCATGCCATGGGTGCTTCCAGATTCTCCTGGAAATTATTTAAAGCTCATCAAGGACGTAAATCGCTCGGCCTTTGCGGTGCATCTGGATTTCGTGAACATGATCAACTGTCCGGAGAGATATTGTAATGCGAGTTGCTTTATCAAGTATTGTTTTGATCTTCTTGGTCCTTATATCAAGAGCATCCACGCAAAGGACGTGCTGATGGAGCAGGCTTATACCACCCTGATCCATGAGACGATCCCCGGTAAGGGAACTTTGGATTACAAGAAGATTCTTCCGCTGGTGGAAAAGCTCGGCAAGGATACGCCGCTGTTCGTGGAGCATATGTCAGGGTATGATACCTATAAGCAGGCGGCAGCCTACGTAAGGAGTCAGGCGGAGAGCGTTGGCATCTGCGTTAAGGGCTAAAACAGCGAATAAAGGTTAAGTAGGGGGCGGTCGACCATGACTAGCCCTCTTTTTTGTCAAATAATATGTGGAAATTTTGATGAAAAGAGAATACAATGTGGAAAAAATTTTGTATTTGTGATACAATAATGTTGTTACACTTTGTCTGCTTTTTCGAACGAAGGGAGACGTTTTATGAAGATCATCAAAGGATGGTTTAAGATAGGCGGATTACAGCAGAAGATTTTTAATCTGGTGCTGATCTCCATATTGCTTTTGATCGGTGCGTACGTGGCCGTGACGGTCTGGCATTCAAAGAATCTTGCAAATGTCGTACAGGAGGCCAGCGGACGGCAGCAGGATTCCATCATCATGGTTTCGGAGCAAACCATGAAGAGCGTTGTGGATAGTTCCATGGCTAAAACCACGGCCCTGCAAGCCTATATCGCGGACGATCTTTTCGCAGACGTAAAATCGGACGTATTGTCATTGCAGTCTTTTGCGACGGAGCTGTTTAAGCACGCCGACAGCTTACCGGCAGCCAGGGTTGCCCCGCCCATGAACGCGCAGGAGGGTACCGCCTGTGCGCAGCGCGTCAGCGAGGAGGGAGCCGATCCCACGGAATCAGAGCTTTTGGGAATAGTCGCAAACATGAGCGATTTTATGATTTCCATGTACGAAAACTCTGACAAGATGAGCAGCTGTTTCATAGGTACGGCGGACGGTCACATGGTCCTTGTCAATGACAGACCGAGAACGTTTATGTCCGAGGATGGAACGGCCTTGACTTTGGACATTCGGAATCGCCCTTGGTATACTAAGGCAGCGGCAGCGGGAAATATCGTATTTACTGGCGTGGAGATCGATGCCTACACCGATACGCCAATGGTAGAATGCGCAGCTCCGGTATACCGTGACGGAGAGCTGGTCGCAGTGGTTGCGGCGGACATTTATCTGTCGTCTATCAGCGATTACGTAGACAGCACCTCATCGGAGCAAAGCTTTATCTGCGTCATTAATGAAAAGGGCCAGTTACTGTTTTCGCCTAGCTCCATGGAGCAGCTAAAAACCTACCGTTCTGCCAATGGTCCTGACCTTCGGGAGAGTGAGAATAAGGACTTTGCGAATTTTGTGACGAAGGCAATGACGGAGAATACCGGCGTTGTTTTGATGAAGATCGGCGAGCGGGACTATTATCTGTGCGGCGTGCCGATGCCTAACATGGGATGGGCGGTGCTTTCCGTCGTGGATAAGGAGTACACGGATCTGCCTACGACCATGATGCTGGCGCAATACGATGACATCAACAAAGAAGCCCTCGAACTATACGAAAAGGGTTCCGCCGCTTCACTGCAAACCTTTATCGTTTTAATGGTAGCGATCATTTTGATGGCGATCCTTACCGCCCTGATCCTTGCGGCTAGGATCGTAAAGCCCGTCGAGCACATGACGCAGCGTTTGAACATGCTTGGCGAGAACGAAGATATCTTCGAAATGGAGGATGTCTACAGAACGGGCGACGAGATCGAGATTTTGGCGGAGTCCTTTGCAAAGCTTTCTAAGCGCACGCGGGATTACATCGTACAGATCACGACGATCACGGCCGAGAAGGAGCGCATCGGTACCGAGCTCGCGCTGGCAACCCGCATTCAGGCGGACATGCTGCCAAACATTTACCCCGCGTTCCCGGACCGCAAGGAATTTGACATCTACGCCACCATGGATCCCGCGAAGGAAGTCGGCGGAGACTTCTACGACTTCTTCCTAGTGGATGAGGATCACCTTTGCATGGTCATGGCGGACGTATCCGGAAAGGGTGTTCCGGCAGCGCTCTTCATGATGGCATCGAAGATCATCCTCGCCAACAACGCCATGATCGGAAAGAGTCCGGCGCAGATCTTAACGGACACCAACGCAGCCATCTGTTCCAACAATCGCGAGGAGATGTTTGTCACGGTTTGGCTTGGCATTTTGGAGCTAACCACTGGTAAGCTGACGGCGGCCAATGCGGGTCATGAATATCCCGTGCTGAAGAAATCAGACGGAACCTTTGAACTGTATAAGGATAAGCACGGCTTTGTCATCGGCGGCATGGACGGCGTAAGATACAAGGAATACGAGCTGACGTTAGAGCCCGGTTCCAAGCTTTTCCTCTACACGGACGGCGTTCCTGAGGCAACGGCTGCGGACGATGAACAGTTTGGCACGGAGCGCATGGTTAACGCATTGAACCTTGATCCTTCTGCAGCGCCGGAGCAGATCCTGAAGAATGTGCGGAAGGCCGTAGATGAATTTGTCAAGGAAGCTGAGCAGTTTGACGATCTGACCATGCTTTGCTTGGAATATAACGGAAACGTATAAAAACTAGATTTATGGGGTATAAGCCCTTTATTGGATGTATTGTCTAAGGCACCATTCCACCTGGGATGGTGCCCTTTTATGATCTTGAATTATACCAATGGTATAGAAATAAATATCCTATTGGTACGGATAGTGTCTTTTCAATGAATGGGGATACTGATATAATCAAGATAAATGGAGGGAACAATCACATGGAAATTCAATTAGCGGAAAATATCAAAAAGTTTCGGAAGCAAAGGGGACTTACGCAGGAGCAGCTCGCGGAGGTCATGGGCGTGAGCGTTGGCGCCGTTCATAAATGGGAGGCGGGTCTCTCCGTGCCGGAGCTGGGTCTGATCATGCGGCTCGCAGATTTCTATGACGCTTCCGTCGACGTGCTTTTGGGATATCAGATGAAGGACAATCGTCATGACGCCATGGCAAAAAGGTTGGCGGATTGCTTTAACAATAAGGACCGCGTGGCGATCGACGAGGCGGAAAAAGCCCTGAAGAAGTATCCAAACTCATTTCGCATTATTTATGGCTGCGCGTCGATCTATCTCGGGTTTGGCGCGGAGGAAGGAAATCGGGAGTATCTGCAAAAGGCATTGGAGCTTTTGGGGCGCTGTGAGCAACTGATGTCCCAAAATCAGGATCCTGAGCTGAGTGAATTCGTGCTTCGCGGATCCAAGGGCATCATTTACCTACGTCTTGGCGACATGGATCAGGCGATGAAGCTTTTTAAGGAAAATAACGCCGGAGGGTACTATAATGACCTGATCGGACTCTTGTATGCCATCTTCATGAATCAGCCAGAGGAGGGTGCGGCGTACCTTTCCAACGCTCTGCTGCAGGGAATCAGCTATTTCATGAACTGCACGCTGGGATACGTAAAGCTCTATGTTTCGCGGCGGGATTTCGCCTCGGCACACGCTTTCCTGGACTGGATCGACATGCTCATAAAGGGGCTCCATCAGGGGAAGAAGGAGAGCGAGATGGATTACACGGATGCCGCCGACGGTATCTTACAGGCGTGCCGCGCGTATGCATATAGCGGCGCGGGAGATGACGGACAGGCAAGGAAATGCCTGGAGGAAGCGCTGCTCATCTCGAAGCGATTTGATGAAAAGCCTAATTATGACGCATCCACCTATCGCTTTATGGAGATGACCGGGAAAGTGGGTTCCTTTAGCGTCTTTGGATCGACTGCAGTGGAGAGTCTTACGCACATGATCGAGACCATGGCAGATGAGAAGCTTTTAAGGCTCTGGAGGGAAGTAGAAAATGAATGAGAAATCAAAACAGATCAAAAAGGAATTGCTGGAGAGCTTTTATCATAAAAATCAGGGAGCGTTAGGCCTTGCCGTCACTGCGTCGATCCTGATCGGTACCTTTGGCATGGGCGTCTCCTGGATCATGCAGCAGCTCATTGATGCAGCCTCTGGCGTGGAGGACGCGAGACCGCTTTCGGAGCTCGTCCTGATCTCGATTGGGTATTTGGCCTTTATCGCCTTTTGCTTTTGCCTACATTATGTATCGGAGCCTGTTTTCATCAGGCGCGCCATGAAGCAGTACAAGGACCTTGCTTTTGCAAAGCTCACGGAAAAGAGCGTATCGTCCTTTCGCGAGGAAAGCACGGCGACCTATCTCTCCGCGCTGACCAACGACGCGACCCGCATCGAGACGGACTATCTCGGCAATACGATCAGTTTGTTTCAACATGTTGTAAGCTTCCTTAGTGCGTTGCTTTTAATGCTGTTGTACTCGCCGCTCATGACGGCGATCGCCGCAGGGCTGACGGTTTTGCCGCTCATCGCATCCCTCCTTACGGGTCGGCGTCTGGAAACCGCAGAGAAAAAGGTTTCTGAGCGAAATAAGACATTTACGGGCATGCTCAGCGAATGTCTAAACGGATTCCCCGTGGTCAAAAGCTTTCAGTCGGAAAAGGAGATCCAAGGATTATACGAGGAGAAAAATCATGACCTGGAGCAGGACAAGTTCCTGCGCCGCAGGATTGCTTCCCTCATCTCCATGATCGGCGGCATGGCGGGCATCATCGCACAGTTAGGTGTATTCTTGATCGGTGCGTGGCTTTCCATACAGGGCAAGGGCTTAACGCCTGGTATCGTCATCGCCTTTGTGAATCTCATGAACGGCGTTTTGAATCCGATCAGCGTTCTGCCCGGCATTCTTGCAGGCCGCAAGGCAGCGAAGGGCCTGATCGAAAAGTTTTCCGACGCCCTTGCAAAGAATGGTGAAATGGATGGCAGCAAGGAAATCGGAGAGATTGCCGAAGGTATCAGGCTTACTGACGTTTCCTTCGGTTATGAGGAAGGGAAGGAAGTGCTGCATGACGTGGATGCCTTCTTCGAAGCGGGTAAATCCTATGCGATCGTAGGCGGCAGCGGCAGTGGTAAATCAACGCTTCTAAATCTCCTAATGGCTGGCGGTAAGAACTACCGCGGTGAAATTGACATTGACGGAACGGAGCTTCATGAGGTCAGCGTGGATTCGCTTTATGCGAACGTTGGCATGATCCAGCAGAGCGTCTTTGTATTCGACGCATCGATCAAGGATAATGTTTCCATGTTCCGGGAGTTCCCTGAGGAGGAAGTGAAGACGGCCATGCAACGCGCCAGCCTGCAAAAGCTCCTTGAGGCGAAGGGCGACGCATATCTTTGCGGCGAAAACGGAAGCGCTCTTTCCGGAGGCGAAAAGCAGCGCATTTCGATCGCCAGAAGCCTTCTTCGGAAATCCTCCGTGCTCCTGGTGGATGAGGCGACGGCGGCTCTGGACAAAGAGACGGCCTATCACGTCTCCGATGACATCTTAAATCTTGTCGGCATCACGCGCATTGTCGTGACGCATGCCCTGGAGGAAAGACTTCTTCGGCGTTATGACGGGATCCTTGTCATGAAGGACGGCCGGATCGCAGAGAGAGGAACCTTCGACGAACTGATGAATCAAAACGGATATTTCCGCGCATTATATACCGTGGCCCAGTAAAAGTGGCGGTTGCTGACCTGGCGTTTTTGCTGTAAAATAAAAGTAGTAACTGGAGGCGCAAGGTAATCACGGAGAAGAATGCATGGAAAAAAAGATAAAGCTTCCGAAACTGGCAGATATCCTTTTGACTTTGATCGGCGTTGCACTGTGTGGCATCGGCACGGGCTTTGCAAATTGCGCAGCGCTGGGGCTAGATGCGATCGGGATCTTGTATGATGGCGTTCGTAACGTGCTTGGCCTTTCTTCGGAGGCATTGGGGATCGCGAGCTTTATCGTTAGCGCCGTGATCATTCTTTTCCTGTTCATTGTAAAGAGAAAATACGTGAGTTTCGGTACGCTGATCTATGTGGTAGGATACAGCGCCTGCATCTCCGTCGGAAATGGGATTCATCACTTTGTGACGGGCGGCCGAGAGGATCTCTGGATCAGAATCATTTTCAGCGTTGTCGGCTTTATGCTCCTCTACGTAGGGCTCAGCATCTACGTGGCCGTCGACATCGGCGTGGATGCCTTTACGGGTTTGGTGCTTTATCTCAGGGACGTTACCAAGATGGAATTAAAATACGTAAAGATCCAATTCGACCTCGTTTTGCTCGTCGCGGGAGCGCTCATGGGAGGAAAGCTTGGCGTTGCCACGCTGGTGACCATGATCGTGGCGGGGCCCATTCTGCAATGGCTTTCCACGCGATTCCAGGCCATCTATTGGAGATGTAGACTAAAAGACCAGAAAGAAATTGCCCCTTGATTTTTTGAGCACCCGTGTTATAATGATTTTTAACAGCTTTGACGGAGACCGAGTTCGTTAGCACCGCGTTTCAGAGAGATGCCGGAAGGTGAAAGGGCATCACGCGGATACGAAGGAGACCGCTCCCGAGCTTCCTGTGAGAAAGCGCAACGCGCACAAGCAGGACGAACCATCCATCGTTACTGGAAACCCGAGTGAAAAATCAAGGTGGTACCGTGCTTATTCGAGCACCCTTGGAAACAGGGGTGCTCATGTTGTTTTAAACAAGGGCTTCCCCAAAACTCAGAAAGGAGAAAACCTATGAAAATTATTTACAAGGACGGAACGGTTGGCGAGTGTCCTGAAGAGGAGGTAACTCACGTACTTCGTCACTCTGCTGCACACATCATGGCGCAGGCCATCCAGAGACTTTATCCCGACGCGGACTTCGCGTATGGTCCCGCGACCGAGAGAGGTTTTTACTATGACGTAGACCTCGGAGACAAGAAGCTTACCGACGAGGATCTCGCAGCGATCGAAGCAGAGATGAAGAAGATCACGAAGGAGAACCTTCCCTTCAAGTCCTTCATCCTTGGCCGCGAGGAAGCCGTGAAATTCATGCACGAGCGCGGCGCAAAGTATAAGGAGGAGCACATTGGTGACCTTCCCGATGACGCCGTGATCAGCTTCTATCAGCAGGGTGATTACGTCGACATGTGTATTGGACCTCACATCTGCTACACGAAAGCACTGAAGGCCTTCAAGATCACCGGACAGAGCGGTGCTTACTGGAAGGATAACGCAAAGAATAAGATGCTCACCCGTATCAACGGCGTGGCATTCGCAACGCAGGAAGAGCTCGCTGAGTACGAGAAGCAGCTCGAGGAAGCAAAGGCCAGAGACCATCGTAAGATCGGTAAGGAAATGGGCCTGTTCATGTCGGATGATCTGATCGGTAAGGGCCTTCCCATGTTCCTTCCCAAGGGCTATACCGTATGGCGGGAGCTCGAAAACTATATTCGTGACAAGGAATTAAAGCTTGGCTATCAGCACGTACTGACCCCTTGCGTTGGCAGCGTTCAGCTGTACAAGACCAGCGGTCACTGGGATCATTATCGTAAGAACATGTTCCCTCCCATGGAGGTTGAGGGCGAGACCTTCGTACTTCGTCCCATGAACTGCCCTCATCACATGATGATCTACGCTAACAAGCCTCACAGCTATCGTGAGCTGCCCATCCGTATCGGTGAGATCGCACATGACTTCCGTTTCGAGGCCAGCGGTACCCTGAAGGGCATCGAGCGCGTAAGACACTTCTGCCAGAACGATGCGCATCTGTTCGTAACGCCTGGCCAGATCGAGGAAGAGTTCAAGAAGGTTGTTGACCTGATCCTTGACGTTTATAATGACTTTGGCATCACGGATTATCGCTGCGTTCTTTCCCTGCGTGATCCCGCTGATACCGAGAAGTATTATCCCGATGATGACATGTGGAACACCGCTGAGGCGTCCCTTCGTCAGGTGCTAAACGATATTGGCATCGAGTACACCGAGGAGATCGGTGAGGCTGCCTTCTATGGCCCGAAGCTGGACGTAAACGTAAAGCCTGCCGTTGGCGCAGAGATTACGCTTTCCACTTGTCAGCTTGACTTCTGTCTGCCCATGAAGTTCGACCTGAAGTACGTAGACAGCGACAGCACCGAGAAGACCCCCGTAGTGCTTCACCGTGCAATCCTTGGCACCCTGGATCGTTTCATGGCATACATCATCGAGCAGACCATGGGTAAGTTCCCGACCTGGCTTGCACCCCTGCAGGTAAAGGTTCTTCCCGTCAGCGAGAAGACCAACGATTACGCTGCAAAGGTAAACGAGGCCCTCGAGAACGCCGGCGTTCGTTCCTTCCTGGATGACAGAAACGAGAAGATCGGTTACAAGATCCGTGAGGGTCAACAGGTTGACCGCGTGCCTTACATGCTGATCATCGGCCAGAAGGAAGCAGAGGACGGTACCGTCAGCGTTCGTAAGCGTGACTGCACCGACAACGAGGTTATGAGCCTCGACGACTTCATCGCAAAGGTGACCGAGGAAATCCGCACCAAGGCGAGATAAACGTAAGAAAGCTCAATACGCAAGAGTCCTGGAGAAATCAATCCAGGACTCTTTTTTTGCGCCTTGTTGCGGAATGCCTCGCCAGAAGGAGCGGAGCCTTCACGGGAGGTAAAACTGGCAAGATTTTTCCGTGTAAAGCCCCGCCAGCAAGGTCGGAGCCCTCACAGGAGGCAAAGCGGGCGAGAATCCTTCGAAAATTACCTCGCCTGACACGATGGAGCTTCCACATGAGGCAAAAGCAACAGAAGCAGGAAAAATGCTTCTGTGTGTTGCCTTTCAGGAAGCATGAGGACAGCAAAAGCAACATGTTGAGGCATGCATGGAGAATAATGTTGTTTTTTCAGATTGCTCGAGATAGAAAAGACAACATGACCGAAGTGATGGAAAATGTATGTTGTTTTAGCCAGTTGAGCGAGATGTAAAAAACAACATATGCGGGGTGAACGGGAAAAGATGTTGTTTATGGAGGCATTCAATATCGATTTCTTGGTAGAAAGGACATACAAATTCAAGTTTCTCGAGTAAAAAGAATTGACAAAACAGACTACATATTGTAGTATGTAGACTATAGGATGTAGTCTTGCGACACCTGTAATATTTGATTGAAAGATAAGGAGGGAAATATGTCGGAGATACAATTGGGAGTAATTGAGAGTCGATTTGCGGATATGATTTGGGAGAAGGAGCCAGTGACATCTACGGAACTTGTAAAGCTAGCGGAGCAAGAAT
>JAFPRF010000039.1 GCA_017400965.1 Lachnospiraceae bacterium | reverse complement strand
CTTCGTCAAAGGTAAACCAGGTCAGGTTTTCGCGCTTTAAGCTCTCAGAAAACTCATCCAAAACATAGTGATAAATGTTTCCCAGGTCCACGGCTTCAAAGCCAAATTCTTCTCGCTCCTTGAGCGACAGGCCGTACTGCAAAAAATGCTTATAGGCACAGGCAGCAAAGGTCTCCAGACGACTGACGCTGTTTTGCAACACCTTCCCATAGATCAGCTCCGCCACCTGTGAAAGGAGCTTACGATCTTCATGCTTACTATAAGCGGCGCCCAAATAAGCAGCCTCTTCCGGTGCGCCTTCATAAGCGGCGTAGAGCGTATGGAATTCCTGCTCACGCTCCTTAGGCAGTAACCCTCCCGCGTAGTCCCGAAGGGAATCCGCAAGGAGCTCTAATCCCTGCGACTTTGCCTGGAGCTGTTCCAGCGCAGGTCTGTTCTGCGGGATCTCCAGCTTCAGCTTCGGAAACAGACGCCTTACGCTCTCGGTGAGATAAGCGGGACGCAGCGCCTTACCGTCGCTCCCCTGCCTTGCATAGGACAGATAGAGTGCATTATTTGGCTTGCTGACGTTGAGATAGAGATAGAATCTCTGGATAAACATTTGCTCTCTCGGCGTCGGTGCGAGGCTCCGCCCCGATCCCGTCAGAAACTCCCTCTCCACGTCGGAAATGATGCCGCCCTTCGAGGTGTTTCTCGGAATGTTTCCGTCATTGACGCCAAGGAAGAACAGGTACTTTACGGGTTTAAACCTGGTACGTTCCATGTCGCCAACAAGGATTCTGTCCACGCTCTGCGGGATGGTGCCGACTTGGATCTCTCCAAGTCCCGCCGTCAGAATGTCCACGAATTCCTGAAGGCTCACTTCCTCCTCGCCGAGAAGCTGATAAATCTGGTTAAGGAGATCCATCACCAAGCGATAGATCTGCGCATATTCCTTCGCGCGCGCTGCCTCGCCTGCCGCCTCGAATTGCTGCGACAGCTGCAGAACCTTTGCTTCTGCCTCGGCATTTACCAGAAAGTCATAGAGGCGGTTTACGTAAGTGCCGGCCTTGTCCTTCTTTTTGTCCGACAGGATCTCCACCTGCGCGTAAAACTTCTCTCTCGTGCCATTGATCGCCAGAAGCTTTTCTTCACCGGCGGCCTCATCCTTTTTCATCGCCCTTGTCTTTCTGGCAAAGCGCTCCGCGTATGCCTTCTTACCGCGAACGCCCATCTCGATCACGTAATTCTCCAGACGGTCGATCTCATCCACCGGGATCCCCGTCATGCCGCTTCGAAGGTAATGAAATACGGCTTCATAGCTATAGTTTTTCAGTGACAGATTCAGCGCGCTCAGAATAAACTCCGTCAGGGGATTGAGCGTAATGCCGCGGGTTCTGTCGATAAAGCTCGGGATCCCCAGGCGCGCAAACTCCGACTCCACGTACGGTGCATATCCCTCGAGATCCCCCGTGATGATCACGAAGTCGCGGAAGGCTACGCCTTCCTTGCGGATCAGGCGCATGATCTCCAATGCAGTCTGTCGCACTTCCTCCGCGGGATTTGTCGCCTCAAAAAGGCGCAGCGCGGCGCCAGTCTCTCCTTCGAAGACAGACTTATCGTATCTGAAGAAATGCCGTTTTAAAAAGGGCAGTACCGCCGCGCCGCCCTCCGTATCAGGCAGAAATACGTCCTCTGCGCGGTTTCGTTCGATCCCAGCTTCCTTTGCAAGCTTTTCCAGGTCAAATACCGTTTTCTGCGTCAGATAAAAGAGCTTTTGCTCGCCTTCCAAACGATACGGATCCTCACCCTCGCCGCAGACAAAGGTAAGGATCACTTCCTTTGCGAGCAAAGCAAGCTCCCTGATCAGCCGATACTGGATCGGCGTAAAACCAGTGTAACCATCCAAAACGATCACGCTGTTTCGGATGAGCTTTGATTTTTCGAGATTCCGGCACAGTACGTCCAGTGTCTCCTCCGCCGTGACAAAGTGATCCTGAATGTACTCCTGAAACGCCTCATAAAGCACCTTTAAGTCCTTCAGCTTCCCAGCCAGTGCCGAGCGGTCCTTTGAATACTCGATCAGTTCCTGTACGTCACTGGGCGCAAGGCCGTACTGCATAAACTCCGAGATCGCACTCTTCACCTCATGCACGTAGCCCTGCTTATGCAGAAAGCTTCCCAGCACGGGAAGATTTCCGGAAAGCTTCCCCTGCACCTTTTGCAATACAAGGCTCTTTCCCGTATCGTCCAATACGGGAACCTCACGGCAATCCACCTCCTCGAGCACTCTGTGAGAAAGGCGCCCGAAGCTTAGAACGTCGATGTTTAAGATGCCACCGCGCGGATGCATCGTCGCCAGCTGCTTTTGCGTTTGCATCGTAAACTGATCCGGCACGATCACAAGGTAATTCGTTTCCGGATGCTCTAGGGAACGCGCGATCACGTCCTCATAAACTTTATCGCTGAGCTGCCCATCTAAGGGGCCAAAATAGAATCGCAGGCTCAAATTTCCTCACCTCCTGCTTCCATTATAAATTTTTTAGTGTCCCATAAACCTCTCAGATATCGAGCTCCACGGGACAGTGATCAGAACCCATGACGTCGGGATGGATCTTTGCGTCCTTGATCTCATCCTTTAGCTTTTCGGATACGACAAAATAGTCAATACGCCATCCAACGTTCTTTGCACGTGCATTCCCCATGTAAGACCACCAGGAATAGGCATCCTTGGTATCGGGATAAAGCGAGCGGAAGGAATCCACAAAGCCACTTTCGAGCACCTTCGTAAAGCAGTTTCTCTCCTCGTCGGTAAAGCCTGCGTTCTTGTGATTGGTCTTCGGGTTTTTCAGGTCGATCTCCTGATGCGCCACGTTCAGATCACCGCAATAGATCACGGGCTTTTTCGCATCCAGTTTTTTAATATACGCCAGGAACGCTTCCTCCCACTCCTGGCGATACGCAAGCCTTGTCAGCTCCCTTTGTGAATTCGGTACGTACACCACAATGAAATAAAACTTCTCAAACTCAGCCGTGATCACGCGTCCTTCCTGATCATGCTCCGCGATGCCAATGCCATAGGTAACGCTTAATGGTTCCTGCTTTGTAAAGAGCGCCGTTCCGGAATACCCTTTTTTCTCCGCGTAGTTCCAATACTGATGATAGCCAGGAAGCTCTAGGTCATGCTGTCCCGCCTGCAGCTTTGTCTCCTGCACGCAGAAAATGTCCGCATCCTCGGCTTTAAAATAATCTAAAAATCCTTTTTGCAAACATGCCCGAAGGCCGTTAACGTTCCATGAGATCAGTTTCATTTCGTCTCTCCTTTGCTCTTTATTTATGCTTATGCCGTTTGCTTCTCGCCTTGCCCTCTCGGGATCATGACGGACAGGGAAAACTCCTTGTCCGAGGACTGCACCTTAAGTAATCCCTCGTTTTTCTCCACGCAGTTTTGAATGTTTCGAAGTCCAAATCCATGATGCTCCTTGTCTTGCTTCGAAGTATATCCCTCTGCAGACAACAGCTTTTCCACTTCCACTTTTTCCTTTACGGGATTTGTGATCTTGAGCACGAAAAACTGCTGCGTTCTCTTGATCTCCAGTGCAATTTTCGGCTCCGTTGCGCCGGCTGCGTTCGTCGCCTCGATGGCGTTGTCAAGGGCATTTGCAAAGATTGCGCAGACGTCCATCGGCTTCATGTTCAGGCCGCCGTCCACGACGCCCTCTGCCGCAAACGCAATGCCCTGATTCTTCATCTTTTCCGCTTTCATCGATACGATACAGTCGAGCATCTCGTCACCTGTTACGTACTTCGGCGAAAGGGATTGCACGTTATCCAAGAGCTCCTGCAGATGTTCCTTAACCTCTTCCGTTTTGCCCTTCTCCGCCAGCATGCTCATAAGGGATAATTGGTTGATCACGTCATGCCGAAAGGCCCTGGTCTGCGTCTGAGATTCCTTG
>JAFPRF010000266.1 GCA_017400965.1 Lachnospiraceae bacterium | reverse complement strand
TTTGAGGCCAGCGTTGGCGGCGGCATCCCCATCATCCGTCCCTTAAACGACTGCCTCACCGCAGAGAAGGTGGAAGCCATCACTGGCATCTTAAACGGAACGACGAACTACATCCTGACCAAGATGGAGCGCGAGGGCAAGAGCTTTGACGAGGCGCTTGCAAGGGCGCAGGAGAAGGGCTATGCGGAGCGCAACCCTGAGGCTGACGTGGAAGGTTTTGACGCCTGCAGAAAGATCGCCATTTTGTCTTCCCTGATGATGGGCAAGAACGTGAACTACGAAAAGATCCCTACAGAGGGCATTAGCAAGATCACGCCCGCGGATTTCGAATATGCAAATGCGGCAGGCAGAACCATTAAATTACTGGCTCGCGCAAAGATGCTGGACGATAATACCGTTGAGGCAATGGTCAGTCCCGTGATGCTTGACAAGGAAAGCCCTCTTGCAATGGTAAGCTTTGTGTTTAACGCGATCCTCGTGAAGGGCAACATGCTTGGCGAGGCCATGTTCTATGGCAAGGGCGCTGGAAAGCTCGCAACCGCAAGTGCCGTTGTGGGTGACGTGATCGACTGTGCGCGCCACATGGGCAAGGAAATCCCCTGCTTTTGGGATGCGGAGGACGCAGTTGTCGCAGATGCCGGTAAGCACGTGTATGCTTATTACTTGCGCGCAAAGAAGAATGCAAAGGAAGCGCTTCAGGCGCTGCTTCCCGGCGGCGAGTTCATCGAGCTTGCTGACCGCGCGCAGGACCTTGCGTACTTTACGCAGCCCATGGCGCAGAACGCGTTTGAAAAGGTTTGCGAGGGTCTCGGCGACCTCGTGCTCGGAAGTCTTCGTTTAGGTTAAAATTCACATAAATAAAGTGTTCTAAGGAGAAAGAGGAAAAATGTCTAAGGTAGTGAAGTTTGGCGGGAGCTCCCTTGCCAGCGCAGAGCAGTTTCAAAAGGTAGGAAAGATTATCCATGCGGATAAGGAGAGGAGATTCGTGGTTCCTTCCGCACCTGGTAAGAGAAATAAAGCGGACACCAAGGTAACGGACATGCTGTATGCATGTTATGACCTCGCAGAGCAGGGCAAGGACTTCTCCGAAGCGCTTGCAGCCATCAAGGCGAGATATCAGGAGATCATCGACGGCCTGGGCTTAAAGCTCTCCCTTGACAAGGAATTCGAGGAGATCGAGAAGCAGTTCAAGGCAAAGGCCGGCAACAATTACGCCGCTTCCAGAGGCGAGTACTTAAACGGCATCGTGATGGCAAATTATCTTGGCTATGAGTTCATTGACGCGGCTACCGTGATCTTCTTTGACGAGAACGGTGACTTTGACGCGGAGAAGACCGACGCAGTCCTTTCCAAGAGACTGGCTGGCCTTAAAAACGCAGTTGTTCCCGGTTTCTACGGTTCCCTTCCTGACGGCAAGGTTAAGACCTTCTCCCGCGGCGGATCCGACGTGACGGGCTCCATCGTGGCAAAGGCTGCAAAGGTTGACGTATACGAGAACTGGACCGACGTATCCGGATTCCTCATCGCTGATCCCAGGATCATTAAGAATCCCGTTGGCATCGACACCATCACCTACAGAGAGCTCAGAGAGCTTTCCTACATGGGCGCAGGCGTGCTCCACGAGGACGCGATCTTCCCCGTAAGACAGCAGGGCATCCCCATCAACATCCGCAACACCAACGCACCCGAAGACAACGGTACCTGGATCGTCGGCAGCACCTGCCAGAAGTCAAAGTACGTGATCACCGGTATCGCCGGCAAGAAGGGCTTCTGTGCGATCAATATTGAAAAGGACATGATGAACTCCGAGATCGGGTTCGGCAGAAAGGTTCTGCAGGCTTTTGAAGAGAACGGCATCTCCTTCGAGCACGTGCCCTCCGGCATTGACACCCTGACCGTATTCGTACATCAGGACGAGTTCATGCACAAGGAGCAGAAGGTGGTTGCAGGCATCAATCGCCTGGCAAAGCCTGACACCATCGACATCGAGGCAGACCTCGCGCTGATCGCAGTCGTAGGCCGAGGCATGAAGTCCACGAGAGGTACCGCAGGCCGCATCTTCTCCGCATTGGCACACGCCAACGTGAACGTGCGAATGATCGACCAGGGATCCTCCGAGCTGAACATCATCATCGGCGTAGCCAATGATGACTTCGAGGCAGCCATCAAGGCCATCTACGACATCTTTGTTCTGACCAAGCTTTGATTTTTTGAATATAATGTGTTTCGGAATCGTTTCCCCCGCAGGGCTTTCCTGCGGGGGATTCTTTATGTGCGGATACTGAAATGGAACAATAAAGTTTCTGAATATTGTATACAACAAGAAAAAATATAGCGAAAATAATTAAAAATATTAAAAAATGTATTGACAAATACGAGGAAATAGGGTAAGATAAAACCATCAAGAAGAGGAAAGAAGAAATACCAACGATCCGGTATTACAGAGTTGCGAGTACCAAAGGAACTTCTAAAAAATCAAATTTCTCAGAACAGATGGAAAAGGAAGGAATTGAAGGTACGAAGGAACCCAAAGTGCACGAGGCTGGGTGCACCTGAATGAAAAAGAGAAAAAAGTGTTTCGTGGGTATCAGAGATTCCGGATGAAAAGAAGAAAGGTGGATAGAAGAGGTTAAATTCCATCGAAAACAACTGAATATGGGAAAACTATCAAACTAAAAGGAGGAACGGTCCATTGGATAGCATAGTTTGAAAGGGCGTGTCGACGAAGTAATTGTTGATACGCCCTTTGCCATGCACTTTTTTCAAAAAAATCGCATTTTCCTATGGAAACCTGACGCATTTTCATGTATGATAAGAAATGGCAGATATTGTAGATACATACGAGTCTCGCCACTAAATAACAGATGATTCGTCGGCTGAAAACGTCAGTCGCAAGAGGGATACATGAGCGCAGAAAATAACAAAGCAGAAGAATTACAGGAAAAAAGAGAGGCCAGAAGAAAGAGACGCATACGCAACCAGATTTTGGCATATTCGGTGGTGATCGTTCTGATCATCGCCATAGGGGCGGGCCTGCTGGCAATGATCAGCGCCGTTTCGAAGCGCAGCGACAAGAAGGGCGGACCTTCGAAGTCCCTGCCCGTGATCGCGTCGGAAAGTGAATCTGAACAGTCAAGCGAAGAGGATGAATTCTCAACGGAAACGGAAGAGGTGGTAAGCTCCGAGCCAGAGGAATCCACGGAGGAGACCGAGCCCGTGATCTTGGAGCCGACCTACGAGGAGAAGCTCGATGAGATCGTGAATGCGGCGATCGCCGTCATGCCGTTGGAGGACAAGGTTGCCGGACTCTTTATGGTAACCCCCGAGATCCTGACGGGCGTTGGCCCCGTGAGCAAGGCAGGCCCCAGCACGAAGGACGCTTTGCAGAAGAAGGCCGTGGGCGGCATCCTGTACCGCACGCAGAA
>JAFPRF010000265.1 GCA_017400965.1 Lachnospiraceae bacterium | reverse complement strand
TGATTCAAGGTTCGTTTTGTCAATGAAATATTGAGATTTTTCTCAATTTTGTAAATATTAAACAATTTCTCAACTTTAATGTCCATGATTTTTGAGATTTTTCTCAATTTTTTTATTCAAACGCACTTTCCCATTGCCAAAAGCTTGTTTTACGTGCTTAAATAGAGGTAGTATCCATGGAAGTTTACAAAATTCGGAGGAAACCATGACCAAAAGTACAAGGCGTGAGAAGCCAGTAAATGAACCGAAGCAAAAGCGTTCGGTCGAAACCAGAAATAAAATATTGGAAGTCGGTTCCATGCTGATGCTGAGCAAGGGCTATCACAACGTGACTACCGATGACATTGCAAAAGCGGCCGGTCTTTCAACAGGCATTGTATACCACTATTTCAAAGATAAAAAAGACATCCTTCTGATCGCATTGGATCAGCGTGCCGACGCTCTCTACGAAGGATTTACAGAAAAATTCGCCGCCACCACAGAAGGCAATTTCGAAGTATTTCTAAATACATTGTTTGATTTTCTTTTGGAATATCACAAACAAGCTTGGGTGATTCACGAGGAACTGGAAGGACTCTATCACAGTGATCCAGAAATCGCGGCAACCACCAATAAGTTTTGGGAAAAGGCCTATGTCTCCATCGCGGAAATCTATGCAAAGAAAAGTGGCAAACCAGAACATGCCCTAGAAAAAACAAGAATGGCCCTCGATGTTATCGAAGATTATTGTCATGCCTGCATGAATCCCATCATTGAGTCTCTGGATCAGGACTTCATGAGGCAGGAAGCAATAATCATTATAAAAAGCCTGCTGACCTAACAGCAGGCTTTTTTACACTATTTTATGACTCGTCTCTTCAGGCTAATTCTTTATCCGCATCCTTTTTATACAAAAGGAAATATGCTCCAAAGAACGTAAGGCTGCCGGAAACGGCAATGACTATTTCCGTTACCACTGTGGAAACGCTGATCACTCCCGCCAATTGAAGTCCGGCAAAACCGTCGATCATTGCATGGAGCAAGATAGCCAACGGATAAAGCCAGAATCTCTTTTTATCCCTGCATGCGTAGAATACAAGCATGGAGGCTCCAGTATGATACATAAACGCAAAAATTCTTTCGATAATGTTTACCACAAGGTCTCCGACTGAGAATGTCGCAAGTTGCTCCGCTATCGCATATCCCTGACTTACCTGATCGGGAGCCTGCGTTGCCATCTGTTCGATCATTGTTCCGAAGGTTCCCGAATTGATCATAAATGCATAAGAAATGTATGTTACATAGGTGAGCCCAAGAATCAGTATCACTTCTATTCCGCCGTGCCCGATACCATGGGATATCGAGGTTTCCCTGTTCTGTCTTTTTCTAAGCACTGTCTTAAACGCAACTAAGCGTCCGGTCTCTTCAAATACCCCAGGGAAAAGCCCTACGATCAATGCCCATAAAATAGGCCTTGCATTGATAAACTTACTGGCTGCATGCTCTGACAGCCCCATCAGCGTCGGAAACACTAAGATGTTTTGTATGGGCTTTTCCAGTAGGATTGCAAATAAGATAAAGGTTGCTGCGCCAACAAGTATCGTCGAAAATTTTTCCTTTTTCTTTTTCGTCCATAGGATCGCAATGATCAGCGGGACTGCGATAAACAATACCGTCCCTACTACCAGAAGCAGCATTTGACTAGTTCCGACTTTTGCAAATTCCATAGTACCACCTTTCAACAATTGACATTACAATTGTATTTGTTGTATTATCTGTTGCAATACAAAGAATACAACATTTCAATCGCCTTGTCAATACCAATTTGCAAAAATCATTTTCTGTTACTCCCGATTGCAGCTGGCGCACTCTTCTTCAAGAATGATGTCTAGAAGCATCAGTCGCTGTTTTGTGATGCGACAGCCATTCGCCCTTAATCTCTCTATGACAATCTCCTTTTGCATTCTTCCGGCGCCGCGCGTAAGCTGCGCATTCATACGGTTCACAGAATCATTCATCACGTCATTCCCTCCACTCTCGCTCCATAGTTAGCCGTGAATAACCACAAAAGTTAGTATATTCTAACCGTTATATTTTGTCAAGATGAACGCGCAAAAAAAGAGCCCGTCGGCGATATTGCCTACAGGCTCTTGACGCAACTTCAATTATTCAATCGTACCATTTCTTTTGATAAACTCTTTAATGCATTTATACGTCGAATCACTGATGACGTGCTCGATTTGGCAAGCCTCCTCCGCAGCGATCTTCTCCTTCACGCCAATGGCGATCAGTGCCTTCATCAGGATCTTATGCTTGTCATATACCTTCTTTGCGAGCTTACGCCCTGCATCCGTAAACAGAATGAAGCCATTTTCATCAAAGGTGATCATTTCCTGCTCGCGGAGCTTTTTCATGGCAACACTAACGCTCGGTTTCGTTACGCCCAGCTCATTTACCACGTCGATGGATCGCACGTTTCCCTGTCTTTCGCGCAGGATCAAAATGCATTCCAGATAATCCTCGGCCGACTGATTATTGTTGTTGTTCATGTCGATGACACGCGCCTCCGGATGGGCAGCAACTACAGTTGCAACCGCACGAAGACTTCCCCTTCCGTTTATTCTTGATCATATTATACAGAATAAACGAGCAGGCTGCAACTAAAATGATGCAAATTATGATCGTGCCAAGATTTGAAAGGATAAAACTCATTTTACAACCGCCTTCTTTAAGGTTGTGGCCTCTTTGTAAGGTCTAAAGAGAAGCCATACAAACGCTACAATAAACGCTACCGCTACGATCGTGCCAAATATGTTTCCATTTCCAGCTGCAATGCTCATCAGCTGGTATACTACCAGGGATACCACGTAAGCGAAGCCGCACTCGTAACCAATTGCGAACCAAGTCCACTTCGCATTGTTCATCTCACGCTTGATCGCACCGATTGCTGCGAAACAAGGAGCACACAGAAGGTTGAAGAGCAGGAAGCTCATGCCGGAAGCGGTCGTAAACGCAACTGCCAGAGCCGCCCAGGTATTACCCTCTGCGCCATACAAAACGCCCATGGTACCAACGATGTTCTCCTTTGCAACGAGGCCAGTAACGGATGCCACTGCTGCCTGCCAGTTGCCAAAGCCAAGAGGCGCAAAGATCCATGCGATCGCATTTCCGACGGATGCCAAAATGCTGTTGCCGATTTCTTCTTCCTCGAGAAGTCCAAATGCACCGTCAACCCAGCCAAGACGGGACAGGAACCAGATCACGATGGAGGAAAGCAGGATGATGCTTCCAGCCTTCTTGATGAAGCTCCAGCCTCTCTCCCACATGGAACGAAGTACGTTCGAAAGGGTAGGCCAGTGATATGCAGGCAGCTCCATAACGAAAGGTGCGGGATCACCAGCGAACATCTTTGTCTTCAGGATGATACCAGAGCAAATGATCGCTGCCATGCCAATGAAGTAAGAACCCGTGGAGATCCATGCGCTGCCGCCAAAGATCGCACCGGCGATCATTGCGATAAAGGGAACCTTTGCACCGCAAGGGATGAAGGTCGTCGTCATGATCGTCATTCTTCTGTCGCGCTCGTTCTCGATGGTTCTGGATGCCATGATGCCAGGGATGCCACAGCCCGTACCAATCAGGATGGGGATGAAGCTCTTACCCGAGAGACCGAAGCGGCGGAATACACGGTCAAGCACGAATGCCACGCGGGCCATGTAACCACTTGCCTCCACAAAGGCTAACAGGAAGAACAGTACTAACATCTGAGGAACAAATCCAAGTACCGCGCCAACGCCGGCTACGATACCATCAAGGATCAAGCTCTTCAGCCAATCTGCGCAGCCAACTGCGTCGAGTCCGCTCTCAATGATCACGGGAACACCAGGTACCCATACGCCATAGTCGGCGGGATCAGGCTCTTCAAAGCCATTCTTTTCAAAGTATTCTACGGCGTCCAGATAGCTCATGGCGTTTACGTCATCTTCCGCGCCAGCAGGAACAGCCTCGTAGTATACGGTGATATCGCTGAGTTCCAAGGTCTCTTCGTCTTCCACGGTATAGGATACTTCCTTTTCCTCGGGAACGAATGCCTTGAGCTCTGCAATATCTGCTTCCTCGTCGAAGCCAACAAACGCATCGATTGCCTGCATGGCTGCGGTATAGTCTTCCGATGCCGCCTCTGCATCAGCAGTGCCGATGCCAAGCAGATGATATCCATCGCCAAACAATCCGTCATTCGCCCAGTCCGTTGCAGACGCGCCAACGCCTACCATGGCGATCCAATAGATCAGGAACATCACCGCTGCAAAAATTGGCAGTCCAAGGATTCTGTTGGTGACGATCTGGTCGATCTTATCGGACTTGCTGAGCACCTTAGCGTCTCTCTTATTATAAATGCCTTTCAGGAGCTGTGCAATATAAACATATCTCTCATTGG
Source organism: Lachnospiraceae bacterium (assembly GCA_017400965.1). Taxonomy (GTDB): domain Bacteria; phylum Bacillota; class Clostridia; order Lachnospirales; family Lachnospiraceae; genus Acetatifactor. Next base: position 17,332 of record JAFPRF010000265.1, on the reverse strand, counting down.
TGATAATGCTTTCTGCATCATCATCCATTTCCTTCTCGGCGGAAGCGATGTCCTTCTCCACGTGCGCCAGGGTGTCAGGATCGATCTTCAGCTGATCCAGCACCTTGTCATCTCTCTCGAATACCTTAATGGCATACCATCTTTGCTGTTCCTCAGGCAGGCCATGTACGATTGCTTCTTCGATGTGTGCAATGGCATGCTCCACGGGACCGGAGAAGGTGTGCATCGGAACCTTTTTGCCAGCCTTTGCAGCCGCGATCGCTGCCTCTGCGGCCTCCAGGGTCTTTTCGCCCTTCAATGCGGAGATCTCAATGATCTGGCAGCCGAGGGCCTTTGCCAGTTCCTTGGTATTCAGCTTGTCACCGTTCTTACGAACCACGTCCATCATGTTAATGGCAATGACTACGGGAATGCCAAGCTCAATGAGCTGGGTTGTCAGATAAAGGTTTCTCTCAAGGTTCGTACCGTCAACGATGTTCAGGATCGCATCCGGTCGTTCTCCGATCAAATAATTTCTTGCTACCACTTCCTCCAAGGTGTAAGGAGAAAGGGAATAAATACCAGGAAGGTCGATGATCTCCACGTCGTCGTGCTTCTTCAGTTTACCTTCCTTCTTTTCCACCGTTACTCCAGGCCAGTTACCAACGAACTGATTAGAGCCGGTGAGTGAATTGAACAGCGTTGTCTTACCACTGTTCGGATTGCCGGCTAGCGCAATTTTGATGCCCATGTTACTTCTCCTCCCACTTTTTTACTGCGTCACTTCTATCATTTCTGCATCCGCTTTACGGATGGAAAGCTCGTAGCCTCTTACGGTTACCTCAATCGGGTCACCAAGGGGTGCCACCTTTCTTACATAGACCTCGGTACCCTTCGTGATACCCATGTCCATGATCCTTCTTTTGATCGCGCCCTCGCCGTGAAGCTTTACCACGGTTACGGTCTCGCCAACCTTTACGTTCTTCAGATTCATGCTCAATGCTTTGCCCTCCTTGCAGCTCATTATTAGATCATTACTTTCCTTGCCAGTTCTTCATCTAAGGCGATCCTAGATTCCTTGACCTTCACGATCACGTTGCCGCCTACCGTACTCACCAGTACAACGGTTCCGCCAGTCGTAAATCCAAGGTTCTCAAGATGTCTCTTAACTTCCGGATTCCCGCCAATCTTCTTAATGATATTCTCCTCACCTGGATCGGCAAAAATAAGTGGTCTCATGGCTTTTCACCTCTGTTTTTCTTGGTTATATTAATCAAACCAGCTCGGTTAGCTTTCTCTAACAATATAAGTTATACACATCTAACTTTAGTTTGTCAAGACTTATTCGAACTTTTTCTCAATAAGAAAAGACTGCCTGTTTCCAAGCAGTCTCCCGTTGTTCTTTTTATTCACTTCTTACTCTGCTACTAATTTTACGTGCAGTTGATCCGCGCCATAAACATGATATTGTCCAATCCTTTCAAACACCGCCAGGGATTGATTGAGTTGTTCCATCAAGGTAGCCCAAAGCGCCTGGTCCTCCGCAAGTTCGACGGGCTTTACGTAAAGATCCGCGGTCAAAAGGTCGTCCCTTAAATAAATCTTGACCGCCGTCACATTTTCTCGTAAGGCTTTGATCTTCGCCTCCAATGCAGGGATGGAAATCGTCTCTCCGTTTGGCAGGGAGAGTCTCGCATCCTTTCTTCCCTTGAGATATACTTTCTTATTGCGGATGGTTCCAATGTCTCCCGTAAGAAAATAACCATCCTTCGAGAACATTTTCGCCGTAGCCGCTTCGTCTCCATAATAGCCGCAAAAGACCAGATCACCCTTGACCGCCAGTTCGCCATACCCGTCAGCATCTGGCTCCAGTACTACGGCATCGATTTCTTCCATCAGCGTACCTGCGCTATCTAGATCCGTCTCTTCCGGATAATCGATGCAAAAGCCCGAGGAGGTTTCTGAAAGGCCGTAGGCATTCATCATGTACATGCCCTCCGCCTGATAAGCATTTCGGATTTCTTCTCCAAGCGGTGCGCCGCCGCTAAAGAGGTATTTCATCCTTCCGCCAAACAGCGTCTGCAAAGTGACGTGCGCTGCCTTGGCGCCTTCATAAAAGCGAGAGAACACCACTGGGACGCCAGAGAACACGGTTGGCCGCACCTCCTGCATTTCTGATGTCATCTCCTTTAGGGAACTGGCAAAATAAATCTGATAGCCGAACACCAGGGAATAGGTAAAGTTATAGATGGAGCCATAGGTGTGGTTCAGCGGAAGGAAAAGATAACAGACGTCCTCCACCCCAAGAGGGGCCCTTCGACCGAGAGACATGTATCCGGAGAAAATATTTTTTGCTGAAAGCATCACGGCCTTTGGAAGCGACGTTGTACCGCTGGTAAAGACGATCTTTGCCGGCTTCTCGTCATCCTTGGCGGGAAGCGTAAATAAGTCTGCTGCAGCCTTTCCTTCGCTTACCCAGGTCGCGAAATCCTTTTGGATGGAAAGGAAGGTCACTTCAGGAAATGCCTTCTTTAAGCGTTCAATATTGTCAGCAAAGCACTCATTGTAAAGGAGACACGCGATCTCGCATTTTTTCACGGCGTATTCTACACGCTCATACGCCCAATCCTTGGGAATGCCCACGCTGATGCCAACATAACAGGCTACTGCATATTCCGCGATCATCCATTCCGTACAGTTCGGGCTGTAGATGCCGATATTCTTCCCGTGAAAGCCTTTCTGACAAAGGGCGACTGCATAGGCATGCACATTTTCGATAAACTGTCCAAAGGTGATGGATTCGTATCGTCCGTTCTTCTTTTCAAAAAGATAGTCCCTGTCTCCCCACTTTACGTAATCCTCGCGCAGGAAGGCTTCCAATATGTTACTCATGTGCTTCTCCTTGTTATAAAACAGATTCTAAAAGTACGTATTCATAAACGTCCGTAATATCTTCAGAAGCGTAGGTCTGCGTCACCTTCCCGTCCCGGGCCAAGGCGCCGATGCTCGGCAGATGACTTCTTTCCAGCTCCTTCATCACTGAAAATACAAGTGCCTTTCCCAGGCCTCTATGCGCCGGATCCACGCCCATGTACAGCATGACATAGCGCTTTGGTTCTTTTCGAAGCTTCAGGATTTTCAGTAGGTTCCATGGATTGATCCGATAAACCAAATTCCCATAATCCGGGAGGCTTACGTAAAATCCAACGGCCTTACCATCATAGTAGGCCATCTTTGTCATGCTCATGTTCATGATGGACTTATAGCTCGCAAAGAGCTCTTGGAAATGCTCCCTTGATATGTTCTTAAAGACCGGGAAATCACTGTAAAGCTCCGTGATCATGGTATAAACGTCGTCCACGGCCTGCTCATATGCCTCAATCTTCGGGCTCTCGATCACGTAACCTTGATCCACAAACATTTGGAATCTGGTCTCAAACTTCTCGTTGACGTAGGATTCGTCAATGGCGTGATACCCCTGCGAAGTATAATGCTCCTTCACCGTAAAGCCGTTGTCCAAAAAGAATTTGTAGTAATAGGGCTTATTGTAAGGCTCTCCCGTGTAGGGCAGTTTGTCAAACTGATTGATCTTCAGGCGATAGGTCAGCCAAAAGGATGCATCAACGGGGCCGAGCATGGTTTTACAGCCCATCTCACCGCAGATTGTCTTTGCATTCTCGAAGAGGAATTTGGCAACCTCTGCCCTCTCCTCGCATTCGAAAAAGCCAAAGTATGCCGTATCGTCCTGGGGATAACGCGTGATCGCAAAGCGTCCTACGGTCTTTCCGCCGTCATAGATCAGGTACGCATCCAACGTGAAATCTTTCGATAGCAGATGCTCTCCGAGCAATAGCTGCCTAACCGAACTCGCGCTCTCCATATAGGCAGTTTTGTCATAGAGCCGTTTTGCAAGACCTACAAAATCCTTGATTTTCTTTTGATCCTTTTGTACCTTAACGCATTCCATGCTGTCTCTCCAAGATTTCAATTTTTCCAGTATTACCGTCCATGCGAAGCAGGTCGCCCGTCTGAATGGATTCCAGCAGACGTTCAACGCCCACGATCGACGGAACGCCAAGTTCCCTCGAGATGATCGCCGTGTGCGATAAAAGCGATCCCTTTTCCGAGATCACGCCCTTTGCCGTGGTTAGCAGGAACACCCATCCGGGATCCGTCATTTTCGTAACCAGGATCTGGTCCGCAACGTTCTTTGCATCCTGCGGCTTCGTGATCACAAGCGCGCGGGCCGTCACCTCTCCTGCCGAGCAGGGCGTACCCTGCAAAAGCTTTGCGTCGTCACGCTTCTCATGGGCTGTTACAGTTCCTGCGTGCTTGTCAAACTCTTTTGCTTCGAATAAGAGCCTGCTGTATGCGGGTAACTTTGCGAATACCGCATAATCTGCTTTTCGCTCGTCGATTCTTTGGCGAAGCAGTTCTGCGTGGTCAGCGTTTTCAGCCAGAGAAAATGCTTCCTCCTGCGTCAGATAAAAGACATCCTCTGCTTGTTCTAATAGGCCTTCCTTTGCATAGGCCTTTCCCATGCCGCGGAAGATCTCGCGGACCATGCCGTAGACTCTGCTGCGATTGAGTCTCGAGGTCTCTCTTCCTGCAATACCTGCTGCACACCTTTTCCCAAGGTAGCGCGTCAGGATATCCTCCTTCTGCGGCTTTGCCTTTTCGGCGTGCAGTTCCTGCCAAGTACTTTCCAGCCTATCAGGATCGCTTAAGTAGCTTTGTAAGCGTTCTTCCAATATCTCAGGGTGACTTCGGAAGGTCTTACTCTCGAGTTTAAGTTCCTCGAGGTTGCGATCGCCAAATTCCTTGACGTACGCTGCCTTTCGCTGCTCCTTTTCTGCATTGGAAAGCTTTGGATAATCATGCGCCAGATCGATCATGGCCTTCACCGGTTTCATGCTCTCGATGTTCGAGATACCTGAAATATAACGGTTCGCGTACGCCTCGTCACCAGGATGTTTTTTTGCAAGTCTCTTCTTTACCAGTGCGGTAAAGACAAAGGTGTAGGTATCATTTAGGAGCGTTACGTCCCAAGCATCTAGAAGATCCTTGCGGATCTGCTCGTAAAGAGCGATCAGTTCGCCTGGCGTCATGTCCTCATGATAGGTTTCGTAAAAGTCGTGATTTACCTGCGCAAATTTCTTTTCAAGCTGCTTTAGGTGCCGAGGGACGCTTACGAGTTCATACACGGAATTGACGTAGGTCATAAAACGCACGAGCGGGGATAATTCCACTTCCTCCGCGTCGTAACTTTTTTGATGCACGCCCATCATTTCCTGCCATACGGGAATGATCTTTTGATGCATCGGGAGGAACTTTAGTACCGTGTACCAGTTACTGATCTTGTAATAAAGTCTTCCGTTGGCATGTCCCACCATGTTTTGAAACACGGCCGTATGCTTATTCAGTTCCCTGTCATTCTTAAGTACCCTTCGGCTTACGCCGCGAAAGACGCCGCCGTATACCATCTCTACGAAAGAGATTGTCAGCGGTAGGGAAAGTCCAGGGTAACTTTCGACGATATTGCTGTTGTCGAGGATCAGCGGCGCTTCTCCATGAAGGGTGGTGATGCGCCTCGCCTGAAGTAAAAAGACCTCCCCGCTAGCCATGGCAAATTCGATGTCCAAATAGGGACCTAAGACTTCTTCCACGCGCTTTGAAAGCGCAATCAACTTCTCTACTTCTTCTGCGGAAAGGAGGTCTTTCTCCCCTTCGTAATAGTACAGTCCATCCGTTCTTTGATAGTAATAGGTGGTGGCATTCGCCCTGCCCGAAACAACGCCCTCGCCGAGCCCTTGCGCGACCACGATCACGCTTTCGTTTAAGATGCCCTGCGGGTTCGCGGTAAAGAGAACGCCCGCCCGGTCTGCCTGCACCATGTCCTGCAAAACGACGTCCATGCGAAGCGTTTCAGCCGTCAGGCCATTTTGGTTCAAGTACTCCCGAACGCTTTCTTGTTTTAGAGACTCTCTACAGGCCTGGATCTTTTCCGATAGATTCTCTGGCGGTACGCTTAGATACGTCGCAAATTGGCCTGCAAAGCTCTGGTCCTCACCGTCCTCGAGATTACAGGAGCTGCGCACCGCGAAAGGGCCTGCGTGCGTGCGCAAAAACTCTGTCACGAACTTTTCTGCGTCCTCCTCATGGGGAACGACGGTAAAGTCCGGCACGGGGAATCCAGCCTCTTTTAGTTTGATCAGATTGTCTGCTTTTGCGCCATACATGAGATCAAATCCTTCCTACGAGTAAGAATATCACGACCGTCAGGAGCATCGTTGACTCCTGCAAATAGGTATATCTCTCAACCTTGTCCACCAATACGAACCGCTCTGGATCCTTCATGAACTGGATAAACTTCCAGGTCATCCAAGACACCAGGCATACCAAAACGGCGATAGAAATCTTATTCAGACGGAACACCAAAACGATGTTAGTGACAATGTCCATGAGCGTCAAGATCAGAACAAAGCGCGTTGATTTTTTGTAACCAAAAAGCTTAGAATAGGTCGTATAATCGTTCTCATCCTTCGGCGCCTTGATCTTACGGGAGACCTCCCAGATGAGGGCCGGGAAATACAGCGTCCACAGCGTCATGACGGTGGTGATGGTCACGGCGCGCAGGTCATATTTGATGACCGTGAACGAGATAATGTACAGATTGATAAACATCTGCACGGGATTGTGCGTCACCAGCGCAAGCGGCAAGCTCGGCTGGATCTTAGCTCTCTGGAAAAACCACTTACTCATAAGATATCCGTAGAAATACAGAATCCCAAAGAATAACAGGTTGTTCATGAAGATCACATTTAGTACAACGGCGATCGCCTGCACGATCGTACAAGCTACCATGACATCCTTTTTCTGCACGGCGCCTCGCGCGAGCGGGCGATCCGGAAAGAGCTTTTTGTCCGTTTCAAAGTCCTTTAGGTCATCTGCAACGCGCAGCCAGAAAAGAAATGCAAAGACGGTGAAGGCGCCTACCACTTCCTGAATGCCGATGCGAAATTCCGTAACGCCTTCATTGAGCAATATGATAAAATGAATCTCCAAAAATACGATCAACCCTAGTACCAACCGCGCAAGCAATGGATAGCGCTCCTTAAGATAAATCCGTATCCTTCCCAGCATCTCTTCTTCCCACCTTCTCTCCGAACAGCACTTTCGTCTCTATGCCATTCTCACTTTGTTCCAAAATGTCTTCATCCATAAGTACCGCGTCCTTTTTGAACAGCTGCAGGATCGTGGAACCGCCTGGTTCAAAAAACCCTTTCTCCGCGCCTCTGCAGAACATTCGATGGTTATGATTATAAATCTTTCCAACGAGAAGCGCACCCACCTCAATATGGATCACGTCGCCGAAATGCCTCGTTGCAAGCACGTTGACAACGCGGGTATTTTCTTTGAAAACCTTATACTCCTTCGACAGGGGACTCACCGTATGGAGCTTTCCTTTGATGCGATAGCGGCGCTTTTGACGGCCGTCGTCGATATAATGATATCTGTGATAATCATCCATGCAAAGTCGGTACACAAGGCACGTTCCGCCAGCATAGTCGGCCAAATTCAGCCTGCCTGCTACAAGCTCCTCCAAGGTATACCAGCGTCCTTTGACAAATACCTTTTGATCTGCATGGATCGGATAAACCAATAGCTTGGCGTCCGCAGGCGAAATCAGATTTTCTGGGTTCCTGTCGATCTTCCGCGCGCCCTTTGCCAGTTTTCTCGTAAAGAAATCATTGAAGGAACTATATTCTCGCTCCTCAAAGTCCTCTGTCTTGATCCCCTGTTCTTCGATAAAAGACGGAATCTTTTTCGCACTTGCCGCTCTCCCATTCCACCAGCCGTACAGGCCAGATACCACTGGGCTTACGGCGAGCTTTAAGAGCACTCTTCCCGGTACGCTCCCGTAGAGATACGCAAGCGCTCCTTGACCAAACTGCGCGATCTCCTCATATTCTTTTGTGTCTCTGTGATAAATCTGCATAGGTTATACCGCCAAGAAATAGTATAGGATCATTCCTACTGCAAGCAATGCAAAGATCGCATACGCAATGCCGCGAGGCTTCTTGATCTTGATCATCAAGACTTCCAAAACCGTCACTGCCAAGATCACCAGCGAATAAAAGATAACAAAACCGTCTCCAAGCAATCCATTTAGGAGGTATGCAACCGGAAAGATCAATGCCGCATAGGTCACGGGAAGGCCGAGATAATAAGGCACTGGGCCTTCCGCATCCGCCGTCTTTAGGTTAAAGTATCCCAGTCTCGCAATCCCCGCCAGGGCGTAAAGAACATAAAGCAAGAGATGCACCGTTCCCGTAAAGCCCATGGCGAGAAAGATGGTGATCGGCAGGGCGATAAAGCTCAGTACGTCCACCAGGGAATCCAGCTCGATGCCAAAGGCCTTCTCTTCCTCTGTCCGCTTACAACGCCTTGCTACCGCACCGTCGAAAAGGTCGCAGACGCCTGCGATGATCAGGCAGATCATGGGACGCGCCACGTCCTCTCCCTGAAAGGTAAATCCCATGCCAAGCACGGCGAAGACCATGCCAACGTAAGTTAAGATCACGGAAGGATTCCACATGCCAACGATTTTTTTCATCTGCCTTAGCCCTCCAATGTAACTGCTCCCGTGCCGCCATCCACGGTGATGATCTGTCCGTCACGGATTTTTGACATCGCGTCCTTACAGCAAACCACTGCGGGGATGCCATACTCTCTCGATACGATCGCCGCATGGCATAGGATCCCGCCATATTCGGTGACGATGCCAGAGAGGATCGCGAACTTCGGTGTCCAGCCCGTATCCGTAAAGCGCGTCACAAGAATGTCGCCTTCTTTGAGTCTGTCAATCTGCGTAAAGTCCTCGATGACGCGCGCCACGCCTGTCACGGTTCCATTGTTCGCACCAAGGCCCTTAATCTTTGCTTCGCTTCCATCTTCCGCAGTCACCTTGCGGATCTTTGTTCCAATCTCGTTTTCACTGATATAATTTCGATAAGCGTTATAATAATATCGGTTCTTTGTCAGGATCTTGCGGAGCTTTTCAGCGCTCACCCTCCCGTCGATATAATCCCAAAGATTTCCGACTTTCAGGAACCAAACATCCTCCCAACGCTCCAATACGCCATCAGCTTCCAGCTTTTTCGCATACTCCATGGTATAGACGCGAAGCAGGTAGTAAAACCGCGTGGACACGTCGCGGAATTCCTCACGCCACCAGAGCATGTTACGCATGCCCTTCACCTTCTTGCAGATCTTTTGATAGGTATAGGGTGACACCTTTTTCTGAATCCGACGAAGCACTTCCTGATATTTCTTTTTTCCGCTTTCCTGGTCCGCCATCGGCGAAAAGGAATCATCCAGCGCCGCCATGTCCTTCACCATCCCTACGAGCACTTCCGGTTCCTCGAAGTAGCAAGGATAGGTGATGTCGAGCTCCTTGTCGGAATGGTATCCGTACTTTGCAAGGATCGCGCGTACCTGCGGCATACAATACTCGTTACTTTCAAGTGACTGCGCGATCAGCTTCGCATCCTGTTGCCAAAAATCAAAGGTCTGCTCGTCGCTTCGGATGGCTCTCGTCACGTTCCACATCTCATAAAACGGAAGCAGGTGCGAGATGTTCTCAATGCTGCCAAGCAGCGTTAAATATTCACTCTCTGATACATATTTGAGCAGGCTGTCCTTATAGAGCGACTGGTGCACCGTGTTGATGAAGATCTGCCAAAAATACGTGGTCTCGCTTCGAAGATAGGTCTTCTTCGTGATGCGATAGAATTCCTTTTCGATGTCAACGATCCGCCTCTCGTCATAGATCTTTTTGTAAATGTCATAGCGGTGGAGGAGTTCCTCCTTATAGCGCTGCGCATTCGCTCTTCTATGCTGCAGGATCTGGCTCTGACGGACTACCACCTTGCTCATCTTAAACAGGGTTTGCGGCGTTGCCTTGGTAACCTCGCCGTCGCCTTCGTAATCGCCCGTAATGCCGTATTCCTGATCAAGCTCGCGCTCCTTATAACCGATGACCTGACTCATGGCCTTCTTGACCGCGGACAGATTCCAATAGGGTCTGCCATAGAACATTTCACCGAGCTTTTTCGGAAGCTCCTCATCCGTCAGGAGCTCAGAGAGTACCACGAATTTCCGCAAGGAATATTCCCAAATGTATTCATACAGGCTCCACATGTAGGGCGTGCAGACCGTTGCCGAAACGCCGCCATCCTTAAAGTCAGCAGTGGTCCAGGTATATTCGATCCCGCCGTATTGGATCTTCGTGATCTCACGGGCCTGCAAAATGTAGAGCTTCCCATCTGCGATCGCAAATTCAATATCGCAGGGATAACCGAAAAATTGTTGAATCTCCGCGAAGGTCTTACCGCAGGTGCTTACCATCTCAGGGCTTAGGAAATGATTCTCCGCAACCCGCTTGGTCTCCTCTCCGTCAAGCCAGTTATAGTGATACTGTTCGGGAACGGTGCGGCCGCTGACAATGTTTTCGCCAAGGCCTTCCGATACCTCGATCAGCATCTCCTTGTCATTTCCCGTTGCAGGATCGATCGTAAAGCAGATGCCACTGTACTGTGCATCCACCATCTCCTGTACGATCACGCTCATCTTCAGTGATGCAGGGTCGACTTTGTGTCCCAGAACATATTGCAGGAGTCTCTCGCTGAACATGGAGCGATAGCAGTCGATCACGCGGGCAGGGATCTCCTTAGGCGCGACATTTAAGAAGGTGTCATACTGTCCCGCAAAGGATGCTCCCGCGAGGTCTTCCTTGCTGCCGCTGCTACGCACCGCATAGCGCTTATTTTTCTCGCTCAGTCTTTCCATTTTGGCGATGATGCCCTTGGGCAAATTTGCGCCGTCAAAGAGCCCAGAAATCGATGCCACGGTACTTTTCAGATTCTCTGCCGTCAGATCCCTTAGCGCTCTTTGCAGCGACTCTGCGAGGCCATTTTCTGCAAGCGTCGTCTCATAGACGTCACTCGTTAAAATATATCCTCCAGGCACCTCAAATCCTTGCTTTTTCATCTGCAAAAGGAACTTTCCCTTGTTGCCAAGTTTATCCTGCATAGTTTCCTCTTGACTTAAGTTTACAATCATTCCGTCATTCTCCTTCAGCTAGAACATGTTTTTTCGTAAGTGTGCAAAGTACAGAAGCATGTTTAAGACGATATGGGTCAGGGCGCCCACCAGTACGTAAAGCAAATAGAGCCCTAGGCCCAGATCATAAAAAAAACAAACCACCAACGCGCAGCCAAAGATGGAATCCGCTTGGTCTAGGAAGATAAAAAAGGCCTTCCAAAATCCGCTGATCGTCTTTCCAGGCTCGACGCCCAGACGCCGCTTTAGGAAGCTGTTGGGTAGTTCAAAAAGAGCATATCCCAGTCCCAATAGGATTCCTGCGCCCAGATTAAAAAGGACCGTATTCTCCTGGTTCTCATAAAAGAAATTCAAATGCTCTATCCCGCAAATGCTACAAAGGCCGCCCCACAGGATCATGAAGATCGCATTTAGGAACACATACCCAAAAAATCCTTTCCAAGTCTTATTATCGCCAAAAATCCGCTTTCCGTCGCTAAGGCACTTCCCGCCATCCATGGGCACCATGGCGACTTTCAGGAGCCGCGTCTTGCACCAGATCATATTGACAATGCCCGCCAAGATTGCCGGCATCAGCGTCACGTACATCTTTAAGATTGTCATAATCCCACCTCAATTCTAGAATGATTATACCATAAGACAGGAGAAAAAACATGGGTCATTCGTCACGAAACAAAAAGAGCGACATGACAAAAGTCACTGTCGCTCACGCATTATAAAACCAATTCCATTCCAATTTTTTGCGGCTTTAACCCCATAGTTTCATAGAATTTCTGCGCACCAGGGTTGCAGCTCCATACGTTCAGGGTCACGTTATAAAAGCCCTGCGCACGCGCATAGGCAACGACATGCTCATAAAGCGCCTTTCCGACGCCTTTCCCCCGGGCCGCCTCATCCACGCAAATATCGTCAATGTAGAGTGTGCGAATGTCCGTAAGGACGCTGTCACCCACGATCTGCTTATGGATCGTAAAGGCATGGCCAAGCACCTTGTCTGCCTCATCCACGCAAACAAAAACAGGGGTCGCATCATTCGAAAAGATCTGCGATAGCTCCTGCGCATTATACTTTGTTGCGGGCCCCTTAAAAATGTCGGGGCGACCGTTATGATGCACCATGTCCACCTGCACCAATAATTCTAACACTCTCGGGATGTCTTTTTCCTGCGCTCTGCGTACCTGCATGATCTCGTCTTCCTTCCGCGGGCTGCTCACCAGCCACCTCCCCTATTATACCCTTAAAAGCATTTTTCATGCAACAAAAACCTCCTGGTTGCAGCCAGGAGGTTTTGATTACGTATCTCTTTATGCTTCTCTTTCCGAAAGTCGTCTTTCGAAACGATTTTTCTGGGTGTTTGTTGGAATTGCCGTGGCGTAATTGCCGCTAAAGCAGGCATCGCAGTAGCCTTCATGTCCCACAAGCTCCTTTAAGGTCTCGAGAGGAAGATACCCAAGCGTATCCGCACCAATCTCCTTCGCGATCTCGGGAATGCTCATCTGACAAGCAATGAGATTTTCCTTGGAATCCACGTCGGTGCCGTAGTAACAAGGGTTAGTAAAGGGCGGCGAGGAAATGCGCACGTGCACCTCTGTCGCGCCTGCCTCGCGAAGGAGTCTGACAATACGCTCACTCGTCGTACCGCGCACGATGGAATCATCTACGAGGATCACGCGCTTCCCTTCGACGGTATCGCGCAGGGGATTCAACTTGATCTTCACCTGATTGTTTCGCTCCTGCTGTCCGGGAGAGATAAAGGTTCGACCAATGTATTTATTCTTGATAAAGCCGATGCCGTAAGGGATGCCGGAATATCTGGCATAACCGAGGGCTGCGTCGAGTCCTGAATCAGGCACGCCGACCACCACGTCCGCCTCCACGGGATACTCTCTTGCAAGGATCTCTCCCGCCTTCACTCTCGCCGCATGCACGCTGACGTCCTCGATCACGGAGTCGGGTCTTGCAAAGTAAATGTACTCGAAAATACAGATCTGCTTTTTCGCCGTATCACAATGCTCGGTATACTTCGTGATGCCCTGATCTGAAAATACCAAAACCTCACCAGGGCGAAGTTCACGCACCAGCTTTGCACCTACTGCCTCAAGGGCACAGGTTTCCGAAGCGATCACGTAGCTTCCGTCCTCGCGTCGTCCAAAGCAAAGGGGACGATAGCCATGAGGGTCTCTCGCGGCGATCAGCTTGGTCGCGGACATGAGAATAATGGAATAGGCCCCTTCCAAGTACTTCATGGCCTCTAGTACCGCCTTCTCGATGGAAGGTGCCTTCAAACGCTCTCTCGTCACGACGTACGCAATGATCTCCGTATCGGAGGTGGAGTGGAAAATGGCACCGGAGAGCTCTAGCTGATTGCGCAGCTCAAAGGCATTGCTTAAGTTGCCATTGTGCGCCAATGCCATTTTACCCTTTTGGTGATTGACCTCAATGGGCTGACAATTGTTACGATTATTTCCGCCGGTGGTGCCATAGCGCACATGGCCCACCGCCATTTTACCCTCTGGTAATTTGGAGAGCTCCTCCGCGTCAAAAACGGTGCTTACCTGCCCCAAATCCTTATGGGAGAAGAACAGTCCGTCGTCATTGACAACGATGCCGCAGCTCTCCTGCCCGCGATGCTGCAGGGCATAGAGGCCGTAATAAACGTCATTGGAGATCTTGTAGTTCTTTGGCGAAAAGATGCCAAAGACACCGCACTCCTCATGGAGCTTTTCACTCTCTAAATTCATATTCATCATCCTTAGGCCCTCTTTTCCGAAAACTGGATCGCAGCTTCGATGAAGCCCTTGAACAGGGGATGGGCCTTATTAGGTCTGCTCTTAAATTCGGGATGGAACTGCACGCCTACGTGGAACGGTCTCTCTGTGAGCTCTACGGTCTCCACCAAGAGTTCGTCCGGCGATAAACCGCTGATCTTCAGTCCGTTATTCGTTAAGATCTCGCGATAATCGTTGTTAAACTCATAGCGATGACGATGACGCTCGCTAATCTGAGGCTCGCCATAGCAGCGCTTCATGGTGGTACCAGGCGTGATCACGCAAGGATATGCGCCAAGTCTCAAGGTGCCGCCCTTATCGATGGAGTCGCTCTGTCCGGGCATGAAATCGATCACCTTATGCTTACACTGCTCATCAAACTCGCCCGAATTTGCATCTGCAATACCCGCAACGTTTCTCGCATATTCGATCACCGCGATCTGCATGCCAAGGCAAATGCCAAAATAGGGAACGCTCTCTTCTCTTGCATATTTTGCGGCGAGGATCATGCCCTCGATGCCGCGGCTTCCAAAACCGCCAGGGATCAGGATGCCGTCCAGCTTTTTCAGCTCTTCTCTGGACTCCGCCTTGGTCTCCAGCTCCTCAGAATCGATCCAATGAATGTTGATGTGTGCGCCATGGAAATAGCCTGCGTGACGCAGCGCTTCCGCTACGGAAAGGTATGCGTCATGAAGTCCTACGTACTTTCCAACAAGGCCGATCTCGACCTCGCGATTTCTCTTGTCAATGCTCTCCACCATGGCGGTCCAATCCGCCAGATCAGGCTCAGGCGCCGTGATGCCAAGCTCTCTGCAGACCACCTCGGAGAAATGGGATTCCTCGAGCATGAGCGGCGCCGCATAGAGGTTGGGCAGAGTTCTGTTCTCAATGACGCAATCCGGCTTTACGTTGCAGAACATGGAGATCTTCTGGAAAATGGATTCCTCCAAAGGCTCGTCGCAGCGCAGGATAATGATGTTCGGATTGATGCCCATGCCCTGAAGCTCCTTTACGGAGTGCTGGGTGGGCTTGGATTTATGCTCCTCGGAGCCATGCAGATAAGGTACCAGCGTTACGTGAATGAAGAGGCTGTTCTCTCTTCCCACTTCCAACGAAATCTGACGCACTGCCTCCAAGAAGGGCTGGGACTCAATGTCACCGATGGTGCCGCCGATCTCCGTGATCACCACGTCAGCGTTCGTCTTTTTACCAACGCGATACACGAACTCCTTGATCTCATTGGTTACGTGCGGAATGACCTGAACGGTGCTACCGAGGTATTCGCCGCGGCGTTCCTTATTCAGAACGTTCCAATACACCTTACCGGTGGTGAGGTTGGAGTACTTATTTAAGTCCTCATCGATAAATCTCTCATAATGTCCAAGGTCAAGGTCGGTCTCCGCGCCATCCTCCGTCACGTAAACCTCACCGTGCTGGTAAGGACTCATGGTGCCGGGATCCACGTTAATATAGGGATCGAGCTTTTGCGCCGCCACCTTCAGGCCCCTTGCCTTCAACAATCTTCCCAAAGACGCTGCCGTGATGCCTTTTCCAAGACCAGATACAACGCCTCCTGTTACAAATACGTACTTTGTCATAATGATCACCCCTAATCAAAAATGTTGTTTATTTACCGCTATCGCCGTAGTTCGAAAGAACTCTGGCGGAAGGATCGTTTACGTTACAGCCTTCCCAGGACTTATTGGGCATCCAGAAATCAACGACCATTTCAGCCTGGCCAGGATAGTACTTTTCAAAGATGTCACGATACAGCAGTGACTCTTTGGTGAAAGGTCTTGCATGCTCGTAGCGCTTGCAGCCTTCCTCAAACTGCTCCTGGGTGTATTGTTTCTCCGCATATTCCTTCAGGTAGTCCACCATGGAATGGCCGACGGCATCGGAGAAGGCGGCCTTTTCACGCCATAAAATGTCGTGCGGCAGGTAGTCACCTTCCTCGAATGCGTGGCGGAGGAGATATTTGCCTTTGCCATAGGTATTGATCTTCTTCTCGGGATCAATGCTCATAACATACTTTACGAAATCGAGATCGCCAAAGGGAACTCTGGCCTCGAGGGAGTTTACGGAAATGCAGCGGTCTGCACGGAGCACGTCATACATGTGCAGCTCGCGGATTCTCTTCTGTGCCTCCTCCTGGAACGCCTGCGCGGAAGGAGCAAAGTCGGTGTACTTATAGCCAAAGAGCTCATCTGAAATCTCACCGGTCAGCAACACGCGTACGTCGGTCTGCTCATGAATGGCCTTGCAGACAAGGTACATGCCCATGCTGGCACGAATGGTGGTAATGTCGAAGGTACCAAGGAGCTTGATCACTTTTTCGAGACTGGAGATGACGTCCTGCGGCGTCATGTAAATCTCCTTGTGATCACTGCCAATGTAATCTGCCACCTGCTTTGCATACTTTAGGTCGATGGCATCCTCGCTCATGCCGATGGCGAAGGTGCGGATGGGCTTGTCAGACTTCTTTGCCGCGATCGCACATACCAAAGAGGAATCCAGACCGCCGGAAAGGAGGAAACCAACCTTGGCATCGGCGATCAGTCTCTTTTCCACGCCTGCAACGAGCTTGTCATGAATGTTCTTGCAAACGGTTTCCAGATCATCGTGACAAACGGCGTCCACCTTTGCGATGTCGCAGTAGCAGTGGAACTCACCGTCAATATAATAATGGCCAGGAGGGAAGGGCATCACGCGCTTTACAAGACTTACCAGGTTCTTTGCCTCACTTGCAAACACGATCACTCCGTTTTCATCATAACCATAGTACAAAGGACGGATGCCGATGGGATCTCTTGCGGCGATAAACTTTCCGCTCTCGCCGTCGTAGATGATGCATGCAAACTCTGCATCGAACTTTGCGAACATCTCTACGCCGTACTCCTTGTACATGGGAAGAATGATCTCACAATCGCTGTCACTGGCGAAGGTGTAGCCCTTTTTCTTTAGCTCCTCGCGCTCTTTTTCAAAGCCATATAATTCTCCGTTACATACAACGTAATTCTTTCCCAGCGAAAAGGGCTGCATGCCTTCCGGCGTAAGACCCATGATCGCCAATCTGTGAAAGCCTAAGATACCGTTGCCAGTATCTACGATCCTACTGTCATCGGGACCACGGGAAATGGTCTCCTGAAATCCCTCGCGGAACCTCTGCAGGCTCACGCCTTTTCCACAATAACCCATAATCGAACACATTTTGAATTTCCTCCGAAAAAATAAAATGACCATTCGGATGGAATTCCGCTTAGCACGAGGCCAATTGGAATTCCGATCCTCATGGTTAAATCTTTTATGCTATTTATTCTACGTCTTGCAATGCTGCGAAGCCTTCCTCGCCGGTACGAACCTTGATGACGTTCTCAACGCCGTAAACAAAGATCTTACCATCGCCGATGTGGCCAGTGTACAGTGCCTTCTTAGCAGCCTCGATCACCTTCTCAACAGGG
>JAFPRF010000264.1 GCA_017400965.1 Lachnospiraceae bacterium | reverse complement strand
GGACTTAAATCACACCTATTATCCGATGAAGCCCGTCGTTCCTTACGTCAAGATCACCCAGGACCGCGTCGTTTTGGAGATCCAGAGAGGCTGTATCAGAGGTTGTCGTTTCTGCCAGGCAGGACAGCTCTATCGCCCCGTACGCGAGCGCGACATGGAGCTTCTGAAAAACTATGCCGTAGAGATGCTAAAGAACACTGGCCATGAGGAATTAACGCTGAGTTCTCTAAGTTCTAGTGACTATACGCATTTGCCGGAGCTCATCGATTATTTGATCGAAGAGTGCTCCAGGAGGCACGTGAACATTTCCCTTCCAAGCCTTCGTATTGACGCCTTTTCATTGGACGTCATGAGTAAGGTACAGGACGTGAAGAAATCGAGCCTGACCTTTGCGCCAGAAGCCGGGAGTCAACGGCTTCGAAACGTGATCAACAAGGGGTTGACCGAAGAAGTCATCTTAAAAGGCGCCCATTTGGCCTTCGAAGGTGGATGGACGAGAGTCAAACTCTACTTTATGCTCGGGCAGCCTACCGAAACGCCAGAGGATATTCGCGGCATCGCCGAGCTCTGCAATAAGATCGCTGCAGAATTCTTTGACACGGTTCCGAAGGAAAAGCGCGTGAATGGACGCGTGCAGATCGTAGCCAGCACCTCGTTCTTCGTACCGAAGCCCTTTACGCCGTTCCAGTGGGCACCGCAGTGTACCAAAGAGGAATTCGTTGAGAAGGCATATTTTACGAGAAAATGCATTTCTGAACAGCTCAATCAAAAGAGCATCAAATACAATTGGCATGAAGCAGACGCAAGCGTCATGGAGGGCGTACTTGCAAGAGGTGACAGACGCCTTTGCGAGGTGATCCGCAAGGTGTATGAGAAGGGCTGTTTTTATGACGCGTGGAGCGAGTATTACAAGCATCAGGTATGGCTAGATACGATCACGGAATGCGGCCTGACGCCTGAATTCTATACTTCCCGTGCAAGAAGCCTTGACGAGATCTTCCCTTGGGACTTTATCGACGCCGGCGTGACAAAGGAATTCTTAAAGAGAGAATGGCTCAAGGCGCAATCGGAAACCATTTCCGAAAACTGTAAGCTGAAATGTCAAGGCTGCGGCGCTGCTAGATTCGGCGGCGGCATCTGCTTTGAAGAAAGGGCATTGGATCATGAGTGATCATTTCAAAGTACGCATTAAATTTCAAAAGACCGGCGCGATCCGGTACATCGGTCACTTGGACGTCATGCGCTTTTTCCAAAAATGTACGAGACGCGCCGACATTGACGTATGCTACAGCACGGGCTTTAGCCCTCACCAGCTGTTAACCTTTGCGGCACCCTTAAGCGTTGGCCTTGAAAGCCTTGGCGAATACATGGACGTCGAGGTGAATGCCGTCACAAGCACCGCCGATTTTGTAAAACGCCTAAATGAGGCGTCCGTACCCGAGATTCGGATCGTTGATGCAAAGCTCCTTCCGGAAAAGGCGGAGAACGCCATGGCGAGCGTTGCAGCGGCATCCTATCAAGTCAGCTTTCGCGAAGGCAGAGTTCCGGAATGCTTTCAGGGAAGCAATGATGCGATCCAGGTTGCGCTTACGGAATTCCTTTCGCAGGAGAGTCTTCCCTACGTGAAGGAGAGTAAGAAGGGTACCCGCGAGATTGACCTAAAGGAAGGCATTTACGCGCTTACCTGGGATACAGAAGGGCATTTCCTGACTATGTTACTTGATGCTTCCAGCGGCGACAATATTAAGCCGATCCAAGTACTTGATTGTTTCTTAAAGCGCTTAGGGCAGAGTCTGGCAGACAATGCGCTGACGATCACAAGGCTTGACGTACTGACGAGAACTGATGACGGAGTTCTGATTTCCATGAATGACGTGGGAGAGGAGTTTTAAACTCAAATGAACGGAAAACTGATCTTTACTAAGATTAGCGATAAACGCTGCGCCGTGCTGATGCAGGACAATAAGCTGATCGCCGCTTCTTTTCAAGGTGAAAAGGAGAAGGTGACCGGCGGTATTTACGTGGCCAGAATTCGCGACGTGGTAAAGGACCTCAATGCCTGCTTTGCAGAGATCGAGAAAGGCGTTGTCTGCTTCCTTCCCGGTTCTCAGATGCAGACGCCCTTTTTTTTGGGAGACCCTTCCGGAAAAACCATTGGCCGGAACAATGAACCCAGAATGCCAAAGAAAGGCGATCTCGTTTTGGTACAGGGCATTCGTGAAGCCCAAAAGACGAAGCAGCCCGCCGTCACCACAAAGATCAGTGTATCCAATCGCTTTTTTGTTTTAGCCCTTGGTTCCAATAAGACCAATTTTTCTACGAAGCTCCCCGCGCAGAGAAAGAATGAACTGCGGGAAGAAATCTGCGTCGGCAAGTATTTTGATGAAAGCGGTAATTTGCTTCCTTGGAGCTGGGTAGATCCGAAGGATTGCGAATACCTCCATCTGTTCCCTCCCGTTGGACTCATTGTCCGCACCGAATGCAGGGAGGTTCCCGGACACGTACTCCGCGGGATTTTTGAAGGACTCATTCAGGAGTTCTATCAGCTACTGAAGAACGCCTTTTACCGCAACGCCTTCACCTGTATCAAAATGCCGCCGAGCCCTTGGCAGGATGCGATCAATCACTTTGTGTTGCCTGAGGAATACAGTGAGATTGTGACGGATGATCCAGAGCTCTATGAAGAGATGGTCGGTAGCGAAGCCATTCCCGCGGGGCATGCCGTGAGGCTCTATGAGGATGCTTCTTATCCTCTGGAAAAACTCTACAGCCTCGCCACAAAGATCGAAGGGGCCCTGAGCACGCGTGTATGGCTCAAATCGGGCGCTTATCTCATCATTGAGCCTACCGAAGCCTTGACGGTCATCGACGTAAATAGCGGCAAATATGAAGCCCACAAGGGGGAACAGGATTATTACAAGGCGATCAACATGGAAGCTGCCGTGGAAATTGCTTACCAGATCCGCCTTCGAAACCTTTCCGGCATGATCCTCGTCGATTTCATCAATATGACAAATCCCATGGATCAAGAAGAACTCATTAAAGAAATGCAGCGGCTCCTTCTGCGCGACCGCGTGAAAACTTGCGTTGTGGACTTTACGAGGCTTGGACTCATGGAGATCACCCGCATGAAGACCGTGCCGCCGCTTTTAGAGCAGGCCCGGAAATATAAATATCCCGTACCCAAGAGAACAAACTAGCTTGATGGGAGAGTAGTAGTCATGAAATTTGTGATCCAGCGCGTGCAACACGCGAGCTGCACTGTGGACGGAGAAGTCACCGGTGCCATAGAAAAAGGCTTCCTCGTACTGATCGGCGTTCGCGCTGACGACACCCAGGAAATTGCCCAAAAAATGCTCAAAAAAATGCTCGGTCTTCGGATTTTCGAGGATGCGGAGGGCAAAACCAATCTGGATTTGAATACGGTAGGCGGAAGCGTTTTACTCATTTCACAGTTTACGTTATATGCAGACTGCCGCAAGGGAAATCGCCCTTCTTTTATAGAAGCCGCGCCGCCCGCCATCGCAGAGCCCATGTACGAGTTTCTGATCAAAGAATGCAGAAACCAATTGGGGAAAGAACGCGTACAAGTTGGCCGCTTTGGAGCAGACATGAAAGTTTCCTTATTGAATGACGGACCCTTTACGGTTGTACTTGATTCCGATGAGATCATTCCAAAGGCTCACTAGAAGCATATTAGCACATTCTATCGTGCGCAAAACGTCCTTTTCTTTCCACCTAGGCTATGCTATACTTTTAACAAATGAAACAAAACTTGCGCAACAGTTTTTCATTGAACCATTCACAATTCATTTTCTTACATGAAGGAGGAGAACATTATGCCACCCATCGCAGCACCCATTATCATTGGATTAGTCGTAGTCGCAGTTATTCTGATCATCATGGCGTCCGGATACGTAAAAGCGTCACCTGATACCGCAATGATCATCTCGGGTCTTCGCAAGAAGCCCAAGGTACTTATTGGTAAAGCCGGCGTCAAGATTCCTTTCCTTGAGAGAAAGGATGAGCTGAACCTCCAGCTGATCCCCATCGACGTTAAGACCAGCAATGCCGTACCTACCGCTGATTACATCAACATCAACGTAGACGCAACCGTAAACGTAAAGATCAGTGACAACGCTGAAACCCTTCGCCTCGCTGCACAGAACTTCTTGAATAAGAAGCCTGACTACATTGCACGCGTTGCAAGAGAGGTGCTGGAAGGTAACGTTCGTGAGATCGTTGGTAAGATGGCCCTCGAGGAAATGGTTTCCGATCGTCAGAAATTCGCAACTCTCGTAAAAGAGAACGCTGAGCCCGACCTGGCAGCCATGGGTCTTGACATCGTATCCTTTAACGTGCAGAACTTCGTTGACGGCAACGGCGTTATCGAGAACCTCGGTGTTGACAACATCGTAAAGATTCAGAAGAACGCAGCAATTTCCCGTGCTGAGAGTGAGAAGGAAATCGCAAAGGCACAGGCAATGGCTCGCAAGGAAGCAAATGACGCGCAGGTAAGCTCCGATCTGGAGATCGCTAACGCAAAGGCAAGAGCTGAGAAGGAGAAATCCATCGTGCAGGCTCTGGCAGAGAGAGAAGCACAGGAAGCAAAGATCAGCGCTGATACCCTGATCGCACAGAAGGAAAATGAGCTGGCCATCACCAAGGCTGAGCTGCAGCAATCCGCAGATACCAAGAAGGCTATCGCAGACGCTGCATACCAGATCCAGCAAGAGACAGAGCGTAAGACCATTGAGATCACGACCGCAGATGCAAACATCGCTCGTCAGGAAAAGGAAATTCTCTTAAAGCAGAAAGAGGCCGAGGTAATGGAGCAGGCCCTGGATGCAGAAGTGAAGAAGAAGGCAGAAGCTGAGAAATTCGCTCGTCAGCAGCAAGCAGACGCACAGCTCTATGAGATTCAGAGAAACTCTGAAGCACAGCTGTTCGAGAGACAGAAGAAGGCAGAAGCTGAGAAGTTCGAAAAAGAGAAGGAAGCAGAAGCAAATAAGGCTACCGCAGATGCTCAGAAGTACTCCATGGAGCAGGAAGCGGAAGGTATCCGTGCAAAGGGTCTTGCAGAAGCAGAAGCCATTCGTGCAAAGGCTTTGGCAGAAGCAGAAGGTATCGAGAAGAAGGCAATCGCAATGCAGAAGATGGGCGAGGCAGCCGTTCTCGACATGTACTTCAAGGCACTGCCTGACGTAGTAAGAAATGCTGCAGAACCTCTGAGCCAGGTTGACAAGATCACCATGTACGGTGACGGCAACTCCGCAAAGCTCGTGAAGGACATCATGAGCACCGTAGTTCAGGTAACCGACGGCATGAAGGAGTCCACCGGTGTTGATCTGAGCGCGGTTCTCGCAGGTTTCCTTGGTGGCAAGGCTGCAAGCGCACCTGCAAACAAGACGGAATAAATTCTTTGGAATTTTCCGAACACTAAGGCACTAATGACATAATAAAAGCCTCGAAGGAGATTACTTCTTCGAGGCTTTTTCACGCCAGTTTCGAGTCTCTTTGGAGACATTATTTGCGGCTTTTGCATAGATATTCGTAGTTTCAAGGCGCTTATGATTCATGCGGTTTTGCAGTGCCAAAATGTCATGGCCACCGTCCTTGGGATCACGCATGTAAAACTCCATGGCAAAGCTGGAACGTAATTTGTGGCAATTGATGGTGCCGTAACGGTCTGGAAGCGCCGCATTTACATATTTCGGCACGATATTTTCATATTGCCGCACCGTAAGGCGATTCCCTTTTTCCGAAATGATCAGCGGGTCAGCAGGGCCGTTAAAGGCCTTCAGGGTTTGTTCTTTTTCTAACATGTAATCCTTCAGATACGAAGCTGCTTCATCAGAAAAATAAACCTTATTGATCGAGCCACCTTTTCTGGTGACGATGATGCTGCATTCTGACAGATCCACGTCACGGTTGTCTGCGCCCTGTAATTCGGCTGCACGAAGGCCCGTATCCAATAATAGGAATACCATGGCCAGATCACGTTTTACGTAGCGTTTATGGAGCGATTTTTCGCGTTCCGTAAGCCCTGTACCATAAATAATTGCATTCAGGAGCTTTTCTTGTTCCTCGAGGTTTAAGTATACCACGTAATCCTTTTTGGGCACGTCAACGCGCTGTACCCCAAGCACGGGATTATAACTGATGGCACGTAACGTATTCGTCAGATAATTGTACATCGACGATATTGAGGATTTCATGCGCGCGATCGTCGGTTTTTCGTGACTGTCAGAATAAATCCCAATGAATAAGTCCAAATCCTCAACGGATAATTTACCCATGTCAGCCGGTTGGATGTCCTTCACGGATTTTCCCTGAAATTGCTTCACATTGGTGACCACGTATTCAAAAAAGGTTTTCAAATTTCTTGCGTAACCAATTCTTGTAGCGATGCCACGATCATTTGCACGAACGATCAAATAACCTTTGCAGAATTCCGGAAGGTGATCCACAAGCTCGTATAAAATTTCTGTGTTTGACTTTTTTTCCCTCATACGTAGTTTCTATAGTACTCTTCCCGTAAAAATTGCATTGTACATTTCGGAAAATCAGCATTTTCCGAAATGTTATATTTTCTTTTTAACCGCTCTTCCAAGCCGTGGATATTCTATGATCAGCCTTTTTTCTTTGTGGATTTATCCACGGATTCTTTTATCGATGACTTTTCATCTAAGTCATCTGTTTGTTTTTTCTTTTTTTCAGGTTTTTGCAAGGTATATTGCGTCATAAAATCACCGGTGATGATTTCCGTGGAATCACTGATGAATTGCTGGCCAAATTGATAAACCTCTTTGTTTTTACGATTTTGTTTGCCTTCAGGCACGTAGGTATGCAATCCCTTTTCATCAATTGCACAGACATAGGTATAATCGTCTGTTTCCGTAGGCAAATTCTTTTTCGACAGTTTCATTTCGATGGCTGACTTGATCGCTGCATAAATGACTGCAAACAAAGGCACGCCGACAACCATGCCGCCTACGCCCCAAAGTCCGCCAAAGAAAGTGATGGAGAAAATGACCCAGAAACTCGATAAGCCTGTGGAGTCTCCAAGAATCCAGGGACCAATGAGATTGCCGTCTACCTGCTGTAAAATTAACACAAAAATCGCAAAATAGACACAATTTAACGGATGCATGGGATCCACAATGAAAATCAATAAAATCGAAGGAATCGCACCAAGGAACGGTCCAAAGAACGGAATAATGTTCGTCAGGCCTATGATCACGCTGATCAGCGCTGCATAAGGCGTATGCATAAAATAGGTACCCGTAAAACACAAAAGACCAATAATAAAGGAATCCAGTACTTTTCCACCGATAAATCCGCCAAAGGTTCTGTGTGTGAATTTTACGTTGTTGATAATGATATTGGCACTGTTGATGTCATTCAGCGCAAAAACAATCTTCTTAAACTGACCAGCAAACTTTTCCTTGTTGAGCATGACATACACGGAAATAATGATGCCAATGATCAGATTCCAAAGCACCTTGATCGTTGTCAGAACGCCGCCGGAAACCACCTTTAAGAGATTACTCGTCTTTGTTAAAACCGTCGTATTGATCCACTCATCGATCTCTGCGGAATAATTATTGATCAGTTTGATCGCGTTGTCTCGCAGCATTGGATTGTCTTCCAATAACTTATTAGCCCAATTTGTGATGTTGTCAACGTAAGCATCAAAATTATTTGCAATGTTGATCACGCTAGGTACGATCTGCGCGATCAACATATAGATCAATTCATAGATCAACATAAAGAACAACGCCAGCGTGATCAGGATACAAAATAATCTGACGAGCTGCGCTCTCCTATTCGATTTCTTGATATGAAGTTTATCACATAAGGGAGTGACGATGCGGATTTCGAAATAATCCAAAACGGGTGCCAAGAGATAACCGATGACAAGTCCAAACATGACTGGCATCAGAATGTTGAATACTCTGCTAATGTTTGCGATCAGTCTTGATCCATGAAACATCAGATAGTAAACGCCAAGACTTGCGCTGATCACCAAAAATGCAGTGATTCCCCAGCCAACATACTTATTATTTAAGTTCCACTTTTTCATGTTGCCACCCCATCGCAAGAAAATACAGTAATTATTCAGAATAATTACAAATGCATACATATTTATCATACATCGTAAGGTCAAATTTCTCAAGCAATTTATGGCAAAAAACTATTGTACCAGCATAAAAAATGGGATAAAATAGAACCACTTGTATATTTTCTCAGAAAAGGAGCAGAAATGAAATTACAGCAATTGCTCAGTCACGTGCGGAAGGCTATTGACGATTATCATATGATACAGGAAGGTGATAAGATCGCCATTGGGATATCTGGCGGTAAGGATAGCCTAACGCTCTTAGAAGCCATGCATTCCCTAAAATACTTCTATCCAAACAAATTCGACATCGTTGCCATTACAGTTGATCTCGGCTTTGAAAACATTAATTTGGATAAGATCAAGGACCTCTGCGCTTCCAAGGAAATTCCATACGAGATCGTTCATACGGACATTTCCAAGATCATCTTTGAAGACCGCAAGGAAACCAATCCCTGCTCTCTCTGCGCGAAAATGCGCAAGGGCGCGCTGAATACGCTGGCGAAAGAACTTGGCTGTAATAAAATCGCTTATGCACATCATAAGGATGATATCGTTGAGACCATGATGATGTCCCTGATCTATGAAGGCAGATTCCACACCTTTTCTCCCGTCACCTATCTCGATCGCATGGAACTCACCGTGATCAGGCCGCTGATGTACGTCAATGAGGCAGACGTGATCGGTTTTGCAAACAAGTATGAACTGCCTGTCTTAAAGAGTCCCTGCCCGGCTGACGGATATACAAAGCGCCAGTACGTAAAGGATATGTTGCGGCAATTAAACCTCGAAAACCCTGGCGTCAAGAATCGCATGTTTACCGCGATCCAAGACAGTAACCTGCAAGGATGGAGTAAACCCTCAGAAAACTAATCTGCAATATACTCCGTCGAATAATAAGGAACGATCAAAAGCTTTCCGGCAATGATCTCGTTCTCGTCGCTGATGTGATTGATGCTCTTCACTTCCGCGATAAAGGAAGTACGCGTATTCATTTCCTTATCCATATATTGATCCGCAAGGTCCCAAAGCGTATCCCCGGATTGTAGCTGTACGCTCGTATAGTACTTGAATTTCTGTTCGGAGCTTTGGGCCTTTCCTTTTAAGGTAAACACGTGAAAGGTTACCACCAATACAGCGAGTATAACAAAGCAACCCAGAAGGAAACGGATCACTGCTTCTCTTTTCTGACGCGCCTTCTGCTTTGCAAAGATGCGATCTCTTCTCACTTCATAAGACTCTCTATATACAACCTGTCTGTTTCTGGAATACTGCTTCATCTCGACTCCTCCATTCGAAAACGAAAACCGAACGATTGTTCCAAACATTTGTTCTTTTGTTTGCATTATATCGAACATGCATTCGTTTGTCAATAGAAAAATCGAACATATTTTTGCGAATATATGTTTGCTTTTTAAAATTGGATGTGCTATAATGAGAAAAACAAGTTTGTATGATTCTAGTACGGGAGGGAAAACATGGCTGGAAAGATCACAAAGAAGCAGCAGGAAATCTTAGATTACATTAAAGAAGAAATCTTAAAGAGAGGCTATCCGCCTACGGTCCGTGAGATCTGCGAAACCGTATCTCTGAAATCCACTTCTTCCGTACACTCCCATTTGGAGACTTTGGAAAAGAATGGATACATTCGTCGTGACCCGACGAAGCCTCGCGCCATTGAGATCTGTGATGACAGCTTCCAGATGGTAAGAACGGAAATGGTGAGCATTCCTGTCATTGGTAACGTTGCTGCCGGCCTACCGATCCTCGCAGAGCAAAATATTCAGGAGTATTTCCCCGTACCTGCTGATAAGGTTCCCAGAGGCGAATCCTTTATGCTGAAGGTACGCGGCGATTCCATGATCAACGTTGGCATCTTCGATGGCGACCGCATTCTAGTCAATTGCTGTGATACCGCGCATAACGGTGATCTCGTGGTTGCTTTAGTAGACGATTCCGCCACCGTAAAGACCTTCTATAAGGAAAAAGGACACATCCGACTCCAGCCAGAAAACGATACCATGGACCCGATCATCGTTGATGATTGTAAGGTACTTGGAAAGGTCTTCGGCGTATTTCGTTTCTATCGTTAAGTTAAATTACGTCATCATTCATAGCGTTCACCTTTCAAAGGGAAAAGGACTAAGCGATCCGACGCCTAGTCCTTTTCTCTTGTTTAATATTTCTTAAATATCAACTCTTATTGTAGCTGCGCTGCATCCATGATCTTTCCATCTCTCCAGATACGCTCCAGATCAAACAGCAGACGATTTTCCTTATCAAAGATATGAACGATCACGTCGCCAAAATCCATGAGCACCCAATTTGCCGTGTCATAGCCTTCAATCTGCTTGCACATGAAACCTGCTCGCTCCAGCATCTCCTGTACGTTATCGCACATGGCTCTGATCTGGTTAGGATTCGTTCCACCAGCGATCAGGAAATAATCTGCGATCACGCTCACTTCACTGATGTCGATCACTTTAATGTCTTCAGCCTTTTTATCTTCCAAAGCGGAAATGGCGAGCTTAGCCATTTGGATTGAATTCTGTTCCATGTTATTTCTCCTTTTTCCTTTGCTTCGCGTAATACTGATAGGTCTCCAGCGTCTTCGGGTCGATCTCTCCCTCGCCGGACTTTAAGAAACTTAGCGTGTCTTCTAATATCTTCAAAAGCGCCGCGTCCAGATCCTCAAAAGACATCTTACGGACCACCGACAGGTTTGGTGCCGTCCTTCTGCCAGGTTCAATATAATCCGCGATAAACGTGATCTTCTCCAGTTTTGACATCTCAGGTCTTCCCGTGGTATGATTCTCGATCGCGTTCAAAATGTCTTCATCATCGATCTCGTAGGTATTCTTTGCGAGATAGGCGCCAACCTTACCATGTAACAAATAGGGATTGCGCCTCTCCACTTCAGAGACCGGCAGGCCCTTTTTTTCACAGATTTTTAAGAGCTTTTCATCATCCATGCACTTCGCACAGTCATGTAAAAGTCCCGCTAGCTGCGCCTGAAAGATCGGTGCGTCATGTTTCATCGCCAGCGCCGCACAGGTAAATTCCACGCCCAGCGTGTGCTGAAACCGCTTGCCGGTTTGTACTTCCTCCATGGCCTTCGTCAGCTTTTTCAGAATGTCTTCTTCCTTCTTTGCCATGTTCATCCCTCTTCCCGAAAATATCCAAGTCTCTCAATCTCTGCCGCCATTTTCACGGGAACAAGATCTTCGATCGTCTCACCTTGCGCGATCCTCCCTCGGATCAACGTGGAGGAAATATCCATCTCTTGGAATTCCAACAAATGAATATTGGCGCCAAAACGATCCCTTAAATCCTTTGCTTTCTTGCGCATCTCCCCGCGGCTCTTCCCACCGCGCCTTGCAACCAGAAGCCTGCATAACTGAAAGATTTCCTCCGCCTGATACCAATGTTCCATGCTAAACAGGCAATCCGCGCCAATGACGTAGGAGAATTCATGCTCCGGATACATTTTCTTTAATTCCTTTAAGGTTTCTACGGTATAGGTATTTCCCGGGCGCTTGATCTCGATGTCGATTGCTGACATGTTCTTTTCATCTTGGATCGCGATCTGCAAAAGCCGCAGTCGTTCCTCGCCAGGAAGCATTTTCTGTCCAGCCTTTAAGTAGGACACGCCAGTTGGCATAAACCAAACCTCACTCACCAACTTCTTTTCCAGACAGTATCTTCCAAGTTCTAAATGTCCATTGTGAAAAGGATGAAACGTACCACCCAAAAGTCCGATCTTGGCCATAGACCTTACCTCGCTTTGTTAGGGAAGAATGATCTTCGGGTTCTCCTTAAAAGGCTTATACAGAATAAAACGCTTACCGATCACCTGAACCAACTCAGAATGCGTGCGCTCAGCAACGTATTCCGCGATCTCTCTTGCATCGTCATCGCAGTTCTTCAGAACGGCAACCTTGATCAGCTCATTATTGTTAAAGCTCTCAGCGATCGCCTCGGTGATCTCAGGGGTCAGGCTTGCCTTACCCACGTGAAAAATGGGATTTAAGTTGCTCGCCAAACTCTTTAAATAGGCTCTTTGCTTACTTGTCATTTCAAATTCCTCAACTATTTATAATAATCAAACGAAAGGCCATACAGTCTAACGGTGTCCCCGTCCTCGATGCCGAGCTTTTCTAGCTCCTCTAGGATTCCATTCTCCTTCAGGAAATTCTGGAAGAACTGGAAGCCCTTCTCGCTCTCAAGATTCGTATAGCCGAGCATCTTTTCGATCCTAGGCCCTTCTACAACATATTCATCTTCCTCTTCGTCATAGGTTACCGTGTAAGGCTCACCTGCGAGCTCAGAAAGTCTTTCAGGATAGTATTCTCTCTCAAATACGGTCGTATCCTCGCCGATGTTCTGAAGCATTTCATTCACTTCATACAAAAGCTCGGAAAGGCCTTCTCCGCTGACTGCAGAAATCGGGAATACCTTGATGCCCTTGGGCTCAAACTCGTCCCTGATCGCCTTAAGTGCAGCGTCTCTGTCTTCGCCATAGATCGCGTCCATCTTGTTGGCCGCAATGACCTGCGGTCTCGCTGCGATCTGTGGATTGTATGCCTCTAACTCCTTATTGATCGCATAGATGTCAGCGATGGGATCACGATCCTCGGTGCCGGCCGCATCAACGACGTGAATGATCACCTTGGTACGCTCAATGTGACGAAGGAATTCATGACCAAGGCCAACACCCTCAGACGCACCCTCGATCAGTCCAGGGATGTCTGCAATGACAAATCCGCCGGCACCTTCCAGATCCACTACGCCAAGATTCGGGCTCAAGGTCGTGAAGTGATAATTTGCGATCTTGGGTCTGGCATTTGTCACTCTGGAAAGAAGCGTTGATTTACCAACGTTCGGGAATCCAACCAGACCTACGTCAGCGATCACCTTCAGTTCCAGCGCGAGCTCAAGCTCCTGCGCTGGCTGACCAGGCTGCGCATACTTGGGCGCCTGCATGGTCGGCGTCGCATAATGCTGATTGCCGTTGCCGCCTCTGCCGCCCTTTAAGAGGACGACTCTCTGGTTCTCACCTGACATGTCAATGATCACCTGATCGCTTTCGGCTTCTTTGATGACCGTACCCTCAGGGATCTTGATCACGATGTCTTCACCGTCTTTACCACGGCAGTTCTTCTTGCCGCCTTCTTCGCCGTCACCGGCTTTATACTTACGAACGTGTCTGAAGTCGATCAGCGTATTCAGGCCCTTGTCCACCTGAAAGATCACGTCTCCGCCTCTGCCGCCGTCACCGCCGTCCGGGCCGCCGTCCGGTACGTACTTTTCTCTGCGGAAGGATACGTGACCGTCTCCGCCTTTACCACTTCGCACGATAATTCTCGCTCTGTCAACAAACACTTTGGTACCACTCCTTTAATAATGAGAAAGGGCTTCAAACGTTAAGGTTTGAAGCCCGAGAAAATCTGATTACTGCTCCTCCTTGGGATAAACGGAAGCCTGCTTTTTATCGCGGCCCTTTCTCTCAAAACGAAGAACTCCGTCTACCAAAGCGTACAGGGTATCGTCTCCGCCGATTCCTACGTTCACGCCAGGATGGATCTTGGTTCCACGCTGCTTGTAGAGAATGTTGCCGGCCTTAACGAACTGTCCGTCTGCTCTCTTCGCACCTAATCTCTTGGACTCGGAATCTCTGCCGTTCTTGGTAGAGCCCACGCCCTTTTTATGAGCGAACAATTGAAGGTTTATTCTCAACATGGTTTTACACCTCCTCAAACTGGATTTGTAGATACTTTTTCCCATATTCCTTTGAAAGCTCCTCTAGTGAAAACACTAGCGCGTCCATGAGAAATATGGATTTTTCCTGCAAGTTACTTTTAATGTCACACTTTAGAAAGCCTGTCTCCTCATTCGTCACATAGCTTAGCTTTTCATTTCCAAGCTTCTCAAGCGCATTGACGGTTGAAATCGTCAGCGTAGAGATTGCGGCACAAAGGACATCTTTCTCATAATGCTTCGCGTAGCCTGCGTGTCCCATACAGGTAAAGCCCTGATAGGAACCGTCTTTCGTTTTCCGAATTACGATGGTTGTCATATTACAGATTGATCTTGTCGATCTTTACCTGGGTAAAGTACTGTCTGTGACCATTCTTCTTATGATATCCGGTCTTTCTCTTGTACTTGTATACAATAACCTTACGATATCTGCCCTGCTCAACTACGGTTGCGGAAACGCTAGCGTTTGCTACGTCTGCGCCTACCTTCAGGGTATCATCACTAACTGCAATTACCTGGTCAAAAGTAACAGTATTGCCAGCCTCTGCGTCGATCTTCTCAACTTTGATCACGTCGCCCTCAGAAACCTTGTACTGCTTACCGCCTGTTGCAATGATTGCGTACATAAAAAGGCACCTCCTTACGCTAAAACTCGCTAACTTTGGTGGCGCAAACGCGCACTTCTACCTAGTTATGCGGCATACTGTAGTATCATAGCATAAGGGTGCCTTTACTGTCAAGACATTAATTTCGAAAGTTTAGGAATTTCTTTTCTCGAAGTCTTCCACGTACTGAATGATCAGTTTTACCGTGCCTTCCACGCCAAGGATGCTGCTGTTGATGCAAAGATCATAGCTGTCCGCGCGTCCCCACTTTTTGGAGGAATAATAATTATAGTAGCTCTGACGCTGCTTATCCTTCTTGCTGATCATTTCCTGCGCCTTGAATTCGCTGAGCTGGTACTTTTCCATGACGCGCTTCGTTCTCGTCTCCTCATCCGCATAGATAAAGAGATGAACGCAATTCTCATAATCCGCAAGCGCATAGTCTGCACATCTTCCCACGATCACACACGGGCCTTCGTCAGCGATCTTCTTGATCGTATCAAACTGCGCAAGAAATACCTTATGGCTGATGGGCATGTCTACAAAAGAGGATGCATTGTAGCCAAAGGAATAGGTATCCATAACGAGATTGTACAGGAAGGAATTGGTGGGACGCTCATCATGATTCTGGATCATCTCCTCACAAAAACCGCTCTCCTTCGCAGCTCTGGTAAGAAGCTCTTTATCATAGCATTTGACGCCAAAATATGCGGCAACCTTCTCTCCGATCTCTCTTCCGGCCGAACCAAACTGTCTACCGATCGTAATGACTGTATTCATATGCGCACCTGCCTTCCTCACGTACAATTCGTGAAATTTACATAAATCTTATTCTAAGTATATAAAATTTTGTGCAATTTCACAAGCTTTTTTTCGAAAATTCATCAAATATTTGCGTAATTCTCGTTGCAAATTACTTTTGACTCCGAAGTTTGCGAAGAAGGTCTTCAAAATACGGGGGAAGTTCACTTTTGACCTCTACGTACTCACCCGTCACGGGATGCTGAAATCCCAAAACGCCGGCATGTAAAATCTGTCCGAGACCCTTATAATCCTGCTTTCCGTAGACAAGGTCGCCTAGGATCGGATGTCCGATACTCGCCAAATGGACGCGGATCTGATGGGTTCTGCCCGTCTCTAGCTGACACTCCAAAAAAGTATATTTTTCAAAGCGTTCCAACACGCGGTAATGCGTCACGGCCTTTCGACCGCTTCGGTCATCCGTCACGCACATCTTCTTTCGCTCCACGGGGTGCCGTCCGATATAACCCGAGACGGTTCCTTCGTCCTCCTTAAAGCCCCCAAGACAGATGCAATAATACTTTCGCGTAATGTCATGAGTCTTAAAGTCTTCCGCCAGCTTGCGGTGCGCAAAGTCATTCTTGCAGACCACCAAGGAGCCGCTAGTGTCTTTATCTATTCGGTGCACAATACCAGGGCGCAGTACGCCATTGATCCCAGAAAGCCTCCCCTTACAATGGTACAGGATCGCATTGACCAGCGTTCCGCTCGTATGACCCGGCGCAGGATGCACGACCATGCCCTTGGGCTTATCCACGATAAGCACATCGTCATCTTCATAAAGGATTGTGAGCGGAATGTTCTCCGCTTCGATTGCTGCTTCGATCGGATCTTCGATGGTAAAGGCTACTTCATCATCCGCCTTGACACAGTAGCTCGCCTTGGCCTCTTTTCCGTTGACGAGCAGCTCACCGCCTTTGATCATTTTCTGGATCGCACTTCTCGAAAGCCGTTCTCCCATGAGATCACTGACGCATTTATCGAGCCGCACGTCCTCATATTCTTCAGTTATAACAAGATTAATTCTTTCCATCTTTCTTGTTCCACAAAAATGCGAGATCCTCTTCCTTGTAAACAAAGATCAGCAGGATCGCCATTAGGATCGTCGCGACAACAATGTAAACGTCGGCCACGTTAAACACGGGATAATGGATCAATATGAACGAAAAGAAATCCACCACGTATCCCAAAACAAAGCGATCGATCATGTTGCCAATGCCGCCCGCCACGATCGCAGCCGCCACCAAATGGAGCGATAAGAATTTCTTCTCCGCGGGAAGCTTAAAAAGCAGGTAAAACATCACCACCATAAAGACCACGCCAACCAGCAGCAGAAATACTTTCTTATTCTGGAACAGGCCAAACGCGGAGCCGCGGTTTTCCAGATAATCCAGTTCGAACACACCCGAGATCAGAACATACGCCGCCTGACCTTTAAGCTTTACGATGGCCAAATGCTTACTCCACTGATCCAGCAAGATCAATAATGCCGCAAGGCCCAGATCTATGGCCATCCAAAGCGCCTTCTTTTTCCGTACGTTTTCCATTAATCATTCGCCTCTTCGTCAAAATAGAGTTCTTTGATCGCCGCAAGCATTTCCTCGTCCGTCACCGTCATGTCCAGCACGGCCTTACCGATCTTTTTGAGCAGTACAAACTTGATCTGTTCTCCGTCCTTTTTCTTATCGGACTTCGTGAGCTTTAATACTTCCTCCGGATCTATCCCTTCCACGGAGATCGGCAGATAGAATGGCACGAACATGTCGCGGATCTCGTAAAACTCCTCCATGGACAGCATGTCCTTCTTCCAGGAAATATAAGCAGCCGCTACGCAGCCCAGCGCTACGCACTCGCCGTGGAACAGTTCGAAATTCTTTGCCTTCTCGATCGCATGGCCAATGGTATGACCGAAGTTAAGGAGTGCTCTGTCGCCCTGCTCCGTGGGATCCTTTTCCACGACCAGTTTTTTCACCATGCAGCTCTTCATCAGCATCTCGCATAGGATGTCTAGGTCTCTTTCGCAGATCTCGTACATATTCTCGATGAGCCACTCATAAAAGTCAGAATCCTTGATCAGACCATGCTTCATGATCTCCGCAAAGCCAGCGAAATACTGTCTGTCATCCAAGGTCTTTAGAGTCTCAAAATTCATGAACACGAGCCTGGGCATCTTAAATGCGCCGACCATGTTCTTATAGCCTTCAAAATCCACGCCGGTCTTTCCGCCGATGGAGCTGTCCGCCTGCGCAAGCAGCGTCGTCGGCACCTGTATGAAATCAATGCCGCGCAGGTACGTAGCGGCCACAAATCCGGTGAGATCACCTACCACGCCGCCGCCCAGCGCGATCAGCAGGTCCTTCCTGTCAAAATGCTCTTCGATCAGGAACCGATACGCATCCCTTACCGTATCCAGATTCTTATTGGCCTCACCAGCGGGGAATACGAATTTCACAGTCTTCTTACAGTAAGGCGCGATCGTTGCAAGAACCTTCTCACTGTAGATTGGATCTACGGTCGAATCCGTGATCACGCAGATCTTTCTCTCTGAAAGCTCCATCTCTTTTACTTCTTCTGCCAGCTCTGCCCAATCCGTTGAAAAAACGATGTCATAGCAGGGCTTTTTGTTCATCATAACGTTCAGTCTTTGTGCCACTTCTTTTTGTCCTCCATAATAAGAAAAGCCTCCCGCCATTGCTGCGGGAAGCTTTCATTTACTTTATTCCAATGCTTTGTTCCACGCTTACAGAACCGTATTGAAGGGGGAGGAAGCATCCAGACCGCCTAAAATGCTCTGGAAATCTCCCGAGATGTCTACGCTTGCAGGCGTGATAATGAAGATATACATGGAAATCTTCTGCAGGTTACCATCGATCGCATAGCAGGATCCGGAAGTGAAATCCAGGATACGCTGTGCAATGTCAACGTCAAGGCCCTCAAGGTTCATCACGATCGTTCTGTTCTTTAAGAGCGTTTCGGTGATCTCTCTTGCATCGTCAAAGCTGGTGGGCTTGATCACGCAAACCTCCATGCCGGAGCCGTTCTTCTTACCGCTGGAGCGCATCGGCGTTACCTTGCTAAGAGGGGATGCGGGACGTTGTGCAGGTCTTCTCTGGGGCTGCATCGGAGGCTCGTCCTCATAATCATCTTCCTGAGCGCTGTTCTTCTGATTGTAAACCTTCTTCGCGGGAGCCGCTTCCTGCTCTTCCTCATCTAAAAAGTCATTGTCGTAATACTCGTCCTCATTATCGTTCAATTTCATGTAGTTCAAGAACTTATCCATTACACCCATGACGCTATCTCCTTTTCCCCGTCCATTCAAATCTGATAATTGCGTTCCCCAAAGATTCCGGTGCCTACTCGCACGAAAGTGGCGCCTTCTTCGACCGCCACCTCATAGTCTCCCGTCATACCCATGGAGAGCACATTCATAGTAACATTATCAATGTTTTTCGCTGATATGTCAATGGCCAATTGCCTAAGTTTTGCAAAAACTTCGCGATTTTCCTCCGGATTTGTCACGTATGGCGCGATTGTCATTAAACCCTTTAGGGAAATGCCCGGAAGTGCCGCGATTTCCTCGGCCAGAGCAGGTGCCTCATCCGTCGTGATGCCGAATTTGCTCTCCTCCTCAGCGATATTGACCTCCATCAGGATGTTTACGGTTACGCCCTGCTTAACGGCTTCTTTACTGATCTCCTGCGCAAGTCTGAGCGAGTCAACGCCATGGATCAGGTATACCTTACCGACAATGTACTTTACCTTATTTCTCTGCAAGTGTCCGATCATGTGCCATCTGATATCGCTTGGCATCTCTGGCATCTTATCAACGAGCTCCTGCACCTTATTTTCGCCGAAGTCCCTTGCGCCTGCTGCATAGGCCTCGCGCAGGTCTTCTAAGGGCTTTGTCTTACTAACGGCGATCAGCGTGACGTCCTGCGGATTTCTGCCCGCCCGTTCGCAAGCCTTTATGACCTTTTCCTTAACTTTTTCGTAATTCTCCTTGATCATTTCAGTCACCACTTACTTATTGATAAATTGCTGGTCCTTTACGGACTCCGCATTGAGGACAATGTAATCATACACCTTAAGACCGTACTCGGTACCGGACTTTACGATGGCATATTCATCATTCTGGTACAGGATGCTGATCTCTCTAAAGTCCGCGTAACCCTTGTTGATGTTATAAACGCCGATCAGCGTTGCGCGCTCGCGAACCACGTCCGTCGCCTGACTGTTGAGCTGATGCAGAATGTCGCCGGTATTCAGGAGCTCTGCATCCACGTAGTATTTCCCCGTCTCCTCATCATAGCTATAGATGCCAACCGTCACTCTCTCCGTCGAGATCGTGCCATCCTCGAGATAGCACTGGCGGATCACGGTACGTTTCCCCTTTTGACCCTCGTCGATCAGATACGGCTCCGTCAGCAGGAAGAATTCCTTCTCTACAATGGCCGTCTTCGGGATCTTCAGGCCCTTCTCCTCCTCGAGGATCAGCTGCAGATCGAGAAAACGATCCGAAACAAAGGTCACCATCGAATTGTTAAAGCTCAGCTTCAGATACGCATTACCATCGGTGCCATAGATCATCTTGGTGCTCGCCCAGGATTCATATTGATTCTTTTGGAACTTTACCTTGACGTAACCCTCTTCCTGCAGCTGTTCACCCAGCTCGGGATTGATCGGGATCACCACGTCCCAAAGCTCGCTCGTGCAGATCTTATAAATCGGCGCCTCCTTCTCCACAACCTCGCTGCCGATCACCTGCTTTTTCTCATAGTTCTCTTTCTTGAAATCCTCTTCGGTCAGGTCCTCCGCGGTCTTTCCCTCATAGCCGTCCGTCCAGTAGGACACAATGCCCGTGGTCGGCGCGTAGCAATAGTTGATCACGTCATTGCCCGTCAGCTCTTCGAGGTTTTTCAGGAAATTTACGTTGGAGATCTTTGCCACCGTATTCTTCAGCGATCTCTTGAAATCGTATACGGAATCGAAATTCTTGTCATCGAAGGCATGCACGTAATTGATGATCTCACTTCGAAACTCGCGAAGCTCCTGGTCTGAGAGCTTACTCTCCTCGAACTGACCGCTCGTTCCCTTCTCCAGTCGTCCCGTTTCATCCACGGTGTAGACGAGATCGCCCACGGCCGTGCGCTCACCGTCGTAAATGTAGAAATTCACGTAACCCGCCGAAGGGTTCGTGACAATGGTCTCCTCGCGCAGCGCGATGCCCGTATAGGTCGTATTCATGGTCAGTGACCCTTCGCGCACCTC
The DNA here is from genome assembly GCA_017400965.1 of Lachnospiraceae bacterium. Lineage (GTDB taxonomy): Bacteria > Bacillota > Clostridia > Lachnospirales > Lachnospiraceae > Acetatifactor. Next base: position 10,641 of record JAFPRF010000264.1, on the reverse strand, counting down.
ATGACGCTCGACGTGACTCGTATTAAAAAACGAGATCACGTAGATCAGCATCTGCACAAAAATAAAGCCAATGATAATGAGGCCAATGTTTAAGCGCGGCGCCGTACCATTCTGAAAATCGATCACTTTATTCTGTTTTCTGTTCGGTCTGCCTTGCGCCAAGAAACTGCCTCCTATCTGGTGGTTTTCTGTTTCACACTCATGAAAAGCCCCGGGGCACGCCGAGGCTTTTCGCAATTACGATATTTACCTAACTTTCTTATCGAAAATCCCTTACAGGGAGATTAAGATCTTATCCTTGCATACTTCAGGAAGTGCGCTTTCGTTTGCGGAAACGCTCAGAATGAAGTCAACCTTGAATGCTGCGCTGATCTTCTCGAGCTTTTCGATCGCGGGGGTAATGTCCTTACCCTCGAGCTTTGCGATCTTTAAGAAGCTGTCGAAATACATCTGCTGCAGGTCATGATCCTGAGAAATGATGCCGCTTACAAAGCCAAGGAACTCTGCGTCATTCTCAATGTAGTACTGTGATACGTCGATCAAACGAACCTTATTGTTCAGTTCGTACATATGCTTCGTGCTCTTATCCAAATATACGATGTTACCAGGAATGTTCTTTATTTCACTATTTACTTTATCCAAGAGATGCTTTGTCTTACCCTTACCTTTTTCACCTACGATTAACTGAACCATTGGCATGTCCTCCTGAAGTTTGTATTGTAATTTAGAACTTTTTAGGGCTCATTCGAGCTTAATATCATTATAAGGTATCACGGCCCAAAAAACAACCTTTAATTGTTGATTTCCTCTAATAAATCTACCATTTCGGCGTAGCATACGTCGCTGTTTAAACAACGCATGACAATCGATATGTAGGAATTTCCCCGAACGTCCTTGCTGTGCAGGATGAGGCAGTGTCCGGCGGCATTTGTCGTTCCCGTTTTGCCCCCTAGGATCGTTACGTTTTCAGGCGTCGCCACCTGTCCCTTAAAGAAACGATTGGTCGTCGAGGAGCTGAAATTCACGGCCTTCCCACTCTTATCATAATAAGTCGTCTGATAAGAATTCATGATGATGATCTGATTGAAGGCGTCATACTTGATTGCCTCGTTGAAGATCAGATACATGTCATACGCCGTCGTGTAATGATTGAGGTCGGTTAAGCCGTGCGCGTTGGTAAAATGCGTATTGGTCGCGCCAAGCTTTGCGGCCTTTGCGTTCATCATGTCGATGAAATTATCAATGGTGCCGCCCACGTTCTCTGCGATGAGGTTAGCCACGTCATTCGCCGATGCAAGTAGCAAAATGTGCAGTGCCTGATCCATCGTCATGGTGTCGCCGCTCTTTAGCTTTGCCGTTGCCGCGCCGCTTTCCGTGATCTTAATGTTATCCGTTGCGGTCAGCACCTGATCCAGCGTTCCGTTCTCTAATGCCACGATCGCCGTCATGACCTTCGTCAGGCTCGCGGGATACATCCGCTCATGCACGTTCTTTGCGAAGATCACCTCATGATTTTTGAGGTCAAACAACGCTGCCGCTCCAGCGCTTTCCAGCTCTACGGTCGGGACAGAGACGTCTCCGTCCACCACGCAGAGATTGCTTGCATAGGAGTTCGCCTTGGACTTCGTCATCTCGAGGCGATGGGCGGCCGGTGCATAGACGCCGTCAGAACTATAGGGAAGATCCACGGAGAGCTTCCCGCATCCCGTCATGCAAAGCAGGCCGAGACACGTTAAGAGACTGACAAGGCGAAGCCTCGTCCTTTTACTTATACATTTCACGCCACTCAAGATCTCCTCTGTCAAGGGACTTAATCAAAAGCTCCGCAGTTGCAAGATTGGTCGCCAGCGGAATGTTGTACATGTCACAGAGCTTCACGACGTGATTGACGTCAGGCTCGTGTGACTTCGGCGTCAAAGGATCACGAAGGAAGATCACCAGATCCATCTGATTGTGCTCGATCTGTGCGCCGATCTGCTGCTCACCGCCAAGGTGCCCTGCAAGGAATTTATGGATGGAAAGGTTGGTCACCTCTTCCACCAGCTTTCCAGTGGTACCCGTAGCAAAAAGCTCGTTCTTGCTCAGGATCCCGCGGTAAGCGATGCAAAAATTCTGCATCAATTTCTTTTTCGCGTCATGCGCGATCAGTGCGATGTTCATAGTTCTACCCTCTCTTTTTCTTTTGGTACTAGGCCATTTCTTCCGTTCGTCTGTCCCTGGACTGCATCCTTACGTTGAGCACAAATCCAATGCCCGCAAACAGGCTGAGCAGCGACGTCAGTCCATAGCTGACAAAGGGAAGCGGCAGTCCCGTGTTCGGAAGAAGAAACGTTGCTACCCCAATATTGATGAACCCCTGAAAAGCGATCAGGACCCCCATACCTGACGCGATTATGGTACCCGCCAGATCCTTTGCCTTTCTCGCGACGGAGAGACATTCCAGCGCGATCAACATGATGAGAACGATCACGACGACGCTGCCGCGGAACCCAAATTCCTCACCAATGACGGCGAAGATAAAGTCCGTCTGCGTCTCCGAAATGAAATCACCGTTCTTCACGCTTGTAAACTCACTCGTCTTATATCCTTTTCCCTCAAGCTGGCCAGAGCCAATGGCCATCACGGAATTCAGGCTCTGCATGGCCTCGGAATTGGCATATTCCTCGGGATATCTCCAAGCATTGATTCGGTCGAGCTGATATTCCTTCACAAAAGGCAGCTTTCCGCTCATGACCAGATAGATTGCTACCAATAATGCAGGAACCACCACGCCGAGAATTCCAAAGATGATCGGGTAACGCAGACCCGCCGCGAACATGATCATGCAAAATACCACGATCAGCAGTACGCTCGTCGACAGATCCGGTTGGATCAAAATGAGAGACCAAGGGATCACGATCAAGACAACGCTGGCTGCGATGACCTTAAAGGTGTTCAACTTCTCCCTATATCTCATAATAAACTGTGCAAAGAATAAAATCAACAAAATTTTGCTTGTTTCCGAGGGCTGAAAGCGCAGGGAACCGATCTCAAACCAGCGCTGCGCGCCATGGGAATCGTCGCCCAAAAAGTACACCGCGAGAAGGAGGCCCAAATTCGCGATATACATCAGCCAATTCATCTTCAGCACCCAGGAATAATTAAAAAATGACACCAAAAGCATGGCCACGACCCCGGCGATCACGCCGGCCATCTGCTTGCTTTGGAGGGATTCCTCCGCACTGCCGATGGCAAAGGTACCGATCACGGCAAGGGTTACCGTCATGATGACCAGCTTTAGGTCATATTTTTTCAGGTTAATGCCATCAAACATGTCTTAAAAATCCTTCAACTGTTCCTTTTCGAGATCCGTGAGGATCACGATCTCGCCAAATACCTTCGCCGTCTGGGGTTTCGGTTTGTTTTTCTTGCCCCATTTGGTCTTCTTTTCCTGTTCATACGCGAACGAGGCGATGCATAGTTTTTCCGGCATCATCTCCAGTGCAGAGACGATCGCCTTTTTATCGCCCTTACAGCCCGCGTGTGCACTGCCGTACAGCGTTCCCAGGATCAAAATGCTGCGCTCCGAAACGATCTTACAGCCGCTTTCCACGTCGCCGAAAACGACGATGCTGTTGGGTGTATCCAGCTCCTCTCCGTCGGTCAGTGACCCGTGGAACACCTGAACCTCTCCGTCAAGGTCCATCTCCACCATCTTTCGGAACTCGGTCAGGCGCATGGCCTTCACAAAGGTCTTCTCCCGCTCCTCGTTCTTCTCCACAAGGCAGAGAATCTTTAAGTCGCACTCATTTTGAACGGTCTCCCAAAGCTGCAATTCTTCTTCGTCCGAAAGGTTCCTTCCCTGAAACGAAAGGGCCACGGTCTCTTTTCCAAAAAAGCTCCTCGCCTCGCGAAACTTCGCGGAGACTTCCTCCTTCAATTCTTCAAAAGGAATCTGGTCATCCAATTGCAGGGTCAATCCTTTTGCAAAACTCTTGATCCGAACCTTGTCCTTCATGCCACATTTCCTTTCCAACGAAAGACTATTTTCAAAACAAACTGACTTACCACTCATTCGTAATGCCGGCATCCGGATTGTTCGCCGTACCGGTGACGATCTCGTCCTCGCTGGCGAGTCCGTAATAATACTTAATGACGTCCCTGGTCACCTGTGCCGCATAGTCCGAGGAATAACCAAAGGGAATTCTCGTTGCGATGGCAACCTCGGGGTTTTGATAGGGCGCATAACATACAAACAGTGCATGGCTTGGACGGCTCTGGGACTGCTGCGCAGTACCCGTCTTGCCCGCCACTTCTACTGCCAGATCATTAAAATACTTCTTGTTCTGCACCACTGCGCGCATGCCCTGATGCAGGGCATCCCAGTTCTTTTGCGGCATCTCGATCTTATTTCGTATCACGGGCTCGAACTTCTTTAGGAGGTTCCCCTGATTGTCCGCGACATGATCCAGAAGCGTTAACTGGTACACGGTGCCGGAGTTTGCAACCGCCGCCACGTATCTCGCAAGGCCAACTGCCGTAAAGCTGTTGCTGCCCTGTCCAATGGCGGAACGCACCGGATCCACGTCGGATACCTGTGGTGCACTCTCCGCGATCTCCACGCCGCTCTTTTCCGAGAGGCCGTAAAAGTCAGCGTACTGATATAAGGTGCGCAAGCCCTGCTCCTCATCGAAGTTGTTGTCCTTTTGAGACAGCTTATAGCCCACGTCGTAGAAGAAATAGTTACAGGAATCCCGGATCGCGGTCATTACGTTCTCCGAGCCATGGCCCCATCTCTGCCAACATCTCGGGGATGGCGTTACCGCCGTGTAGGTACCCGTACAGCTCATGACGGTATTCAGGCCGATCACACCCTCCATGAGGCCCGCAGAGGCCGTCACCATCTTAAACGTGGAACCAGGCGCTGCCTTATACTGCGTTGCGTAATTGTTCCAAGGATAAGACTTGTCCGCATTGAGCTTTGCATAATACTCCGCGTCAATGGTATTTGCCAGCTTGTTATTGTCATACCCCGGATAGGATACCATGCAAAGCACCTGCCCCGTATTGACGTCCGTGATGACCACGGAACCGTTGCAGGGGTCCAGGGCCAGCTGCGCCGGCGTTATGTCGATGTTACGGATGCGGTTCATCATAAACTGATAAGCCGTAAGTTTCCCCGAATACAGCGCCTCCTCATCGGAAAGCGGGATCTCCACCTTACGCTGCTCACAGAGGATCATGCAGATCTGCTTACCGTTTATCTTGTCGTTCAGGAGCATGTACTTGTAAAAACGCTTCTGAAACTCCGTATTCTTCCCGATGGCGTCGAGTACGTACTCCACGAGCTTTTGATAAACCTCGGTGGAATCGGAATACTCTCCCGTCAATTCCAGTGAACTCGTATCGATCCAGTTTTGCGTGATCAGGTAAGTCAGATATTCATACAGACTGATCGTCTCATCCGTCGTCCATGCGATCTGCATCTTATCCTTTTCGCTGATCTGGTCAGAAAGGATAATGCCGTTTTTCACAAGCAAATTCACGATGTTGCTCTCATAGACCTGGTACTCTTTTGAGAGCTTATTGTAGACGGTTTTCTTCTCGAAAAATTCTTGCTTTAGCTTTTCAAAGACTTGCTCGCGGTAATCCAAAAAGGCCTGATAAACCGCCTTTTCCGTATCGCCAGCGCGGTTTTTCGTAAAGTGGTTGACGTCGATGACGTTATTATTGATCAGTGCGTAATATACGTCATAAATCGGGATCACAATGTCGGAGCTGGAGGAATTCTCCCTCGCAAAATACTCCTTTTGGTTTACGATCTTACTCGCCACGAGGCCGGCAAGGTGCTGCTCCAAGATGCCGTAAACAGCCTCGGTCAGGTTCTTATCGATGGAAAGATACACGTCCTGTCCTGAGGTGGCATCCCTGCGTTCAGTCACCGTGATCACCTTACCCATGTGATCCACGACCACCTTTTCGTAGCCCTTGGTACCCTGTAGCGTTGTCTCCATGTAACTTTCAATGCCGCTCTTTCCCACGACGTCATTGATGCCGTAGAGTCTGTCGCCCTTCCCTTCCGCTTCCAGCTGCGCGTTGAGATCCGTCATCTCGTCGGAAGAAATCTTACCGGTATAGCCAAGCACGTGCGCGAAATAAATGCTGTCCACGTACCTGCGTACCGTATCCTCCTCGATGCTGACGCCCGGAAGTTCTTCCGCATTCTCCATCAGCACCGCCACCGTCTTTTCGGAAATGTTGGTGGCCACCGTGGTACCCAGATATTTTCGGAAGGAGGTCAGGCTCATGTTGTAACGGATCGTCACAATCTTAAGCCAATCTTCCTTCGAATAGCCTTTACCGGGAATAAATTCACTCTTGCTGTCCAAGGGATCCGCATAGTCCCCGATGGCAAAGCCTTTGCTCTTTCGGCTCAAGTAATTCATGACCTCAAGGGGCGTCGCATTTCTCTCCTTGGCCTCGAGCTGATCGATGTAGGTTCTGCCGTAGATGTCCGCAAGGAATCGCAGTTTCGCGTTTCCCGTCACGGAAAACTCAAACTCGCCGTCCTCACCAACGACGATCTTAAAATCTGAAGTCACGTAATCTCCGTTCTTTTCCACCATCTGGATCAGCTTGTAGATCACCTCGTTGAGCCTGCGGTTTTTGGTGGAACCGGACTCAAACACGTCCTCGAGCTTCACGGAATACGCAAGCTCATTATACGCGAGCAGATTTCCGTTGCGGTCGTAGATGTTGCCCCTGGCCGCCGAGACGTCCCTCGTCTTTTGCGTCATGAGAATGAATTCTTCGAGATACTCCTCGCCATGCACGATCTGGAGCTGAAAGCAGCGATTGATGAGCACGACGGTCAGGCCGATCACGATCAGCGTCAGGAAGGTCATTCTGCTTGTTATGAAATTGATCACTCGTTGCCTTATGATATCAAACAAAATCCGTACTCCTCTTTCCCTGCCTGTCGAAAAGAAGCTCTTGCAGCTTTAGGATCGGCGGATAAAACAATAATGTTGCGATCAGCGTCACGATCATCTCCGGAAGGATCACGTGCGCGAAATAATAGGGGAATTCCAGCTTTCCCCAGATCAGGAATAAAAAGACATAGCAAAGCAAGCCGTAGGTGAGGTCACTGACCGTGATCAGCGCCAGAGGGAGCTTAATGTCCTCCGGATAAAACACCTGCGAAAACTTGCCGTTTAAGAATCCAATATAGAGATAGAGCAGCGCATGAAAACCGATGACGCCGCCAAAGAAAATATCCACGAGCAAGCCGCAAAAGAACCCCACGAGGATGCCCGTGTTCTCTCCCTTCATGAAGCCCTTCGAGGCCGTCAGGATGATCAGGAGATTCGGTATGAGATGCACCGGCGCGATCGCCGGAAATACGGCGGACTGCAGAAGGAAAAAGAGTAATACCAAGACCGCCGAAATCAGACCGCTCAGCATGTTATTCGTTCTCCTCTATCGTCAGCTTTTGGTCCGTGATCACGAGGACCTCGGACAGATGCTCGAAATCCACGGCAGGAATGATCGTGCCGGATTTCGTTAAGTTATTGTTGTCGGGGATCACGTTCAGTACGTATCCGATCAAAATGCCAGGAAGGAACTTGTCACTGATGTCAGAGGTCACGACCTTGTCTCCCGACTGAACGACACCCTTGGAATCCACTAATTTCGAGAAATAAATGACGCCGTCATTCATGCCCTTAAGGCTCCCCGATACGATCAGATTGTCCTCGGATGCAAGGGTCATGCCTGCCACGTTGGCGTTATCAGATATAATGGCGGTCACCTTTGCCCAGTTCGGGCCAACGCTGCTGATCCTGCCGACCAGACCGCCGCCCGCGATCACGTTCATGTCCACCGCGATGCCGTCATTTGATCCCTTGTCGATGGTGAAGGCCACGTACCAGTTGCCGGGATCCCTGGCGATGATCCGCGCACCCACCTTGTGATACTCCTCGTACTGCTCATCCAGTTCAAAGAGCTGCCTAAGCTTATTGAGCTCGTACTTGTCCTGCTGCAGAAGGGTATTCTCCTCCGTGAGGTGCGCCACCTGATCCTTGAGCTTTTGGTTTTCTTCGAGGAGCGACCTGATCTGTGACAGCTCATCCTTACGATTGGAAAGCCAGCCTCCGGCCGCGCCGATCCCCTTCTCAAAAGGGATCACGACATATCCGACAATGGTCCCAAGGGGCTTGTCAAACAGGCTCGTCGTGAACGAGAGCAACATCATGACGCTGCATAAAATTGTCAAAATAAAGAGGAGATATTTACTCGGCAGAGTAAATTTCTCCCCCTTCCGTTTTACGATTGGGCTCATCTACTCATCCCTTCGATTGCGTAAGCTACCGTCTTGTAGTTATCTTCCTTGATGATCTTCGCGAGGCCAAGTGCAACGCTTGCAATGGGCTCCTCCGCGCGGTTCACCTTAAGGCCCGTACCCTTCTCGAGCTTCTCCGCCAGGTGATTGACCTGCGAAGCACCGCCCGACAGGTAAATTCCCTTGCGGTAAATGTCAGCTGCAAGCTCAGGCGGCGTTCTCTCCAGAGTGAGTTTTACGTTGTCCACGATGGTGCGGAAATGCTCCTCGAGGGCATCTGAAACAAGGTCCGTCGGGATCGTGCGCTCCACGGGAAGGCCGCGCACGATGTCGCGTCCGTACACCACGGCGCCCTCTTCCTTTTCCTCAAGGTTCTTTAAGTTCATCTTGATGTTTTCCGCCGTCTTACCGCCGATGATCAGGTTGAATTCCTTACGAACCGCATTGCGGATCGCCTCGTCGAATTTCTGCCCGCCAACCTTGATCAGTCTGCTCAGAACGATGCCGCCCAGCGACAGGATCGAGATCTCGGTCGTTTCATAACCCACGTTCACAACGATGACGCCCTGAGAATTCTTGACGTCCACGTCCTGGCCCAACGCATCCGCCACGGCCTTCTCCACTACCATGATCTTCCTCGCCTTCACGCCGGCGTCTCTGACAAGGTCATAAAAGGCTCTCTTTTCCACTTCCGTGACGTCCGTCGGTACCGCCACGTAAAAGTTGGCGGGGCGAAGGGATCCCTTTTGCATGTCCGCGATAAAGAACTTGATGATCGTCTCCATCTTCTTGATGTCCGCGATGACGCCGCAGGACAGCGGATAAGAGATCTCAATGTTTTTCGGTGCCTTCTCGTACATCTCAAATGCAGAGTTGCCGTAGGCAAAGAGCGTATTTTTATTTTCCACGGCGATCATGTTCTTTTCAATGACCACCTTGTCTTCGTTCCTGTCATAGATTTTGATGTTGTTGGTACCAAGATCGATACCGAATGCATTCAAAGCCACGGCGAGTACTCCTTTCAAAGTAAAAACCTAGTAATAAATTTTATGCAATGATTCCAGCTTGCCTGAAGCTGTAATAGTTATTATCTCCAATGATCACGTGGTCCAAAAGTGGTATGCACATTTCCGCTCCGAGCCTTGCCACTGTCTTCGTCACTTCTTCGTCCATGGCACTGGGCGTCGGATCTCCGCTCGGATGGTTGTGCACCAGGAACATGTTCACGGCCTCCACCCGCAGTGCCTCGATAAAGATCTCCCGCGGACTGATGAGCGTCCGGTTAACGCTCCCTTCCGAGATCTTTTTCTCGGAGATCAGCTGACATTTCGAATCCACGCAGAGAAGATAAAGGTTTTCCGTTTTGCGATGGCGCAGCTTTTCCATGAAATACCGCGCGATCGACTCCGGGTCACGTAAGTTCATGCCCTGCTCCGCCTTCGCCCTGGAAAAGCGCATTGCAAGCTCCGTCAGGCTCTTAAGCTTCACGGCCTTGACTTCCCCGATGCCCTTGATCTTTTTCAGCTCTCCGAGCGTTACGTCATGCAGGCCAAGTAGCCCAGTCTTGGGGTATTTCCCGAGGGAGAGGACTTCCTTCGCCAGCTCGAGCGCTGACTTATCCTGCGTCCCCGTTCGAAGAACGATGGCGAGCAGTTCTCCCTCCGTCAGACTCTCCGGTCCAAAGCGGAGAAACTTTTCGTAGGGAAGCTCCTGGTTTTGCATTTCTTTTTGTTGTTTTTTGTTCATGAATCTCCTTTCTGCCTTCTTCGAAGATTCAAACAAAAAGCATAGCCCACACGGAATTATTTTACCACAAAATACATGGAACGTATAGCCTTTTTGGCGATTTTACGACTATATCTTGTAGCAGAGCCTAGAGCCGGATTAGGCCCTTTGCCTTGAGGCTCTCTAAGGTACGCAAAATGCCAAACTTAGCGTGCGGCCAGGTAAGTCCCCCTTGGAAATACACGGCATAGGGCTCCTTGATGGGGCCGTCCGCAGAAAGCTCGATGGAGGAACCAGATACGAAGGCGCCTGCCGCCATGATGACCTTTGCGTCATACCCCGGCATGTCCCAAGGCTCGGGCGTCACGTGGCTGTCCACGGGCGCCGCTGCCTGGATGCCCTCGCAGAAAGCGATGACGCCCTCGGGAGTTCCAAAGGTCACGGCCTGAATGATGTCATGTCTGCTCTCGGTGCCGTTCGGGATCACGGGGAAGCCGAGCTTTTCGTAAAGGTTTGCAGCAAAGATGGCGCCCTTTAATGCGCTAGCCGTCACGGTCGGTGATAGGAACAGTCCTTGGTAAAACTGGGGCAAAATG
>JAFPRF010000263.1 GCA_017400965.1 Lachnospiraceae bacterium | reverse complement strand
TTTGACGGTGGTCCATCTCTCGAAAAAGGAGTTTGACCACGGAAAAACAAGGCATCTGGGCGTGCAGAGGTCGGATGCGGATATCTTTGTGATGTTGACGCAGGACGCGATGCCTGCGGACGAGCATTTGCTAGAAAAGCTCACGCAACGTCTTTCGGGGAAGGTAGCCGTGGCCTACGGCAGGCAGCTCCCGAAGCGGGACTGCGGCGTGCTCGAGCGGATCTCGAGGCAATTCAATTATCCTGAGGAGTCTTTGATCAAAGGGAAAGAGGATTTGCCTCGCCTTGGGATCAAGACCTTCTTTTGTTCGAACGTCTGCGCAGCGTATCGGCGCGAGGTGTATGATGCCCTCGGCGGTTTTACGCAGCGGACCATTTTTAACGAGGACATGATCTACGCAGGGACGGCCGTACAGCAGGGCTGGCAGATCGCCTATGAGGCGGAGGCTTTGGTTTATCATTCCCATAATTACAACTGCTGGCAGCAATTCCATCGAAATTTCGACCTCGGCGTGTCCCAGGCGGACCACCCGGAAGTTTTCGCCATCGTGAAATCGGAGTCCGAAGGAAAGAAGATGGTAAAGTCGACGATCAAGGCCTTAAATGACCGCGGGCAGAGAGGGAAGGTGCCGTACTTTATTCTGCAGTGCTGCTTTAAGTATGCGGGATACCTTCTGGGGAAGCATTATCGGAAACTACCGAGATTTGTGATCCTATGGGCGACGGACAATAAGCAGTATTGGAAAAATGAAACCAAATCATCACGAAAAAGACACAAAACGAACACAAAGTGATCCTATACTGAGTCTTGGAAGGTAAGGAAGGGGTTACGTTATCTTCCGAGTTTACCTTCTAAGTCGTGATAGAAAAGGGGTATGAGACATGAGCGGCGAAATGAAATCTGGTATGAATTTTGATCCAATCACGGGAGAAAGACTTCATCCCGAGGAACCACAGGAGCCCATAACGCAAGCGAGCATTGATAGTGCAGTAGAACAGCTGGCACAGACGGTGGCGGCCAAGGCGCCGGAAAACGCGCCGGCTACGCCATATTTTGACCACATAAATGAAGAGCCCGTTCGAAAGACCGAGGACAAATGGGCTGACGTATACGAGCAGGAAGAAACGAAGGACAAAAAGCAAAAGAAGCAAAAGCAGCCCAAGGAGAAAAAGCAGGGCGGGTTCTTTAAGAAAGCCTTTGCGGCAGTGCTGTTGGCAGCGATCTTTGGCGGCGTTGCAGGCGGCACCTTCTATGGGATTTGTAAATACACTGGCGTCCTTGACCGGACCGTGACCGTGGAAACGCCGGTGGCTGACGTACCGGAAGTGCAGACGCCGATCAAGCAGATCGACTTAACCCAGGGCCAGGACCAGCAGGAAGTGAAGATCGCGAATGGCGATAACGTAACGCTGGTGACCACGGACCTCTCTGACATGGTACAGGAAGTGGTTCCCGCGATGGTTACCATCGTGAACACGGGCGCCGTAGAATATGATTTCTGGGGCAGACCGTATACGCCGCAGTCCGGCGGTACTGGCGTCATCATTGGTGAGAATGACACCGAGCTCCTCATCGTGACCAACCATCACGTGGCAGCAGATTCCAAGCAACTTGACATTACGTTCATTGACGATACCACCGTACAGGCTAGAGTGAAGGGCATGGATTCCGACATGGATCTGGCAGTCCTCTCCGTTGCACTGAAGGACATCTCCGAGGAGACCAAGGGTAAGATCGCCATCGCAAAGATCGGTGATTCCTCGAGTTTAAAGCTCGGACAGCCCGCAGTCGTGATCGGTAACGCGCTCGGCTACGGCATCTCCGTAACGGACGGCGTCATCAGCGCATTGAACCGCGAGATGACCACCGAGGATGGCAACACCGGAACCTTTATCCAGACCGATGCAGCCATCAACCATGGTAACTCCGGCGGCGCACTGGTGAACATCAAGGGCGAGCTGATCGGCATCGTATCCAGTAAGATCGCAGGCTCCAGCGTTGAGGGCATGGGTTATGCCATCCCCATCAGTGACGCAAGCCCCATCATCAAGGAGCTCATGACCTACCAGCTGAGAACTGAGCTTGTTCCCTTGGAGGAGCAGGGGTATCTGGGCGTAGAGCTGCAGACCATAACGGCGGAGGCCAGCCAGTACTACGGCATCCCCGAGGGCGGTTCCGTTATGACGGTAGTTGAGGGCAGCGGCGCAGAGGCAGCAGGCATCAGAAAGCGCGACGTCATCACAAAGATCGAAAAGCAGAAGATCACCTCCAGTACGGACGCGAGACAGATCCTGCAGTACTATCGTCAGGGCGAAGAGGTTACCGTAACCTTCAGCCGACTCGAGGACGGCGAATACGTATCTCATGAAGTAAAGGTCGTATTG
>JAFPRF010000262.1 GCA_017400965.1 Lachnospiraceae bacterium | reverse complement strand
TGGTATTTTTCCGAGGAAGAGATCTTAGCCATTACGAACCGCAATGCCATGTCCCAGACGACGGAGGAGGTCAACACGGACCTCATCACGTTCCGCACGGACGACGAACCCGGCGAGGGCGGGCAGGAAGCACTGGAAGAAGAGTTTGATTTTGATGAAAACGGGATCGCGATCATTGAACTCACGGGCCGCGCCTACATGGCAAAGCTCATGATCATCAAGGATCCTTCCCGCGTGAAGCTGTCGACGATCTACCCTTGGTCCGACATGAACCACTCTAAGAACGGCGTGACGCTCGAAGAACTTGTCAGACGCGCGGGGGCCCTGGCCGGCATCAATGGCGGAGAGTATTTCTCCGAGGGTAACTGGGGCGGAAGACCGAAGGGCATTACCGTCTGCGACGGCGAGATCCAGTACAATGACCCGAAAAAGGGCGACGTCATGGTCGGCTTTAACGAGGACAATATCCTCGTGATCAAGGACGTGGGCGGCATGTCGGCGAAATCCGTGGAGACGATGCTCCGGGATGAGCACATCCGCGACGCCGTTTCCTTCAAGGATGAGGAGAACGGCGACAGCAACCACTTTACAAAGCTCATTATCAACGGAAAGTCCCGTGAGATCAGCGGTAACGGCAGCGGCGCAAACCCGAGAACGGCCATCGGCCAGCGGGCGGACGGATCGGTCCTCATGCTCGTAACGGACGGACGCGGCGCGTCGGGACACCTTGGCGCAACGGCGGCTGACCTGATCTCGATCTTAGAGGAATACGGCGCGGTCAACGCGGCGAACCTAGACGGCGGTAGCTCCTCCGCCATGTACTACAACGGCGTTTATGAAATGACGAGCGTAACGCTCTATTATTCCACCTCCTCCTGGAGATTGCCCACGGGCTTTGTGGTGATGGGAAAGGAGGGAGAGTAATGGCAGTAAAAGCTAACGCGCAGAAAAGACGGGCTCCCAAGAAAAAGGGATTTCCCTTCTTTTGGATCTTTTACCTGCTCTTCGTGATCGCGATGGTGATCTTTTGGATCCGCGCGGTGGACTACACCAAGGCATGCCTCGTGCGCTACGAGGAGAGTCAGCCGGCGAATCACATGGACCAGATCGTCAATGACCTTCGCAAGGCTGGCGTGGAGAACTACGTAAAGATCGACGGCGAGGTGTCCCGGTTCGAGACGCAGGCAGCGTTTGAACGGGCCGCAAAGGAGCTCGTCGAAGGAAAGATCTTGTCGTACAAGCTCTCGAGGGGCGTGCAGGACCCTGCGGCGCCGAAGTATGACCTTCTCGCGGACGGGGAACAGATTGGATACCTGACCCTGAAGGAGACCTCCTCAGAGACCTTTTTCCTAAACCTCCTCACCATCAGCGAATGGGCGCTGGATAAGGTGGAGGTCAAAACCATTAAGGGCTATAACGCCGTGGACGTCACGGTGCCGGATACCTGCGAAGTGCGGATCAACGGCATTCTCGCGGACGAGCGGGAGAGACTCGCGGAGACGGAGACGCTTTCGGAATTTGCTTTTGCGTCAGAATACGTTGCGGTACCTTCTTTTGTCAGCTATCATGCAGAGGGCCTTTTGGAGGCACCGACCGTGGAGATCACGGATGCAAGCGGCAATCCAGTGGACGTGGAGGTTGCAACGCACGGCACAAAGACGACGGCGGTTCTGAAGGAATTCGCGGAGAGCGAGATGCCCGAGGACCTGAAAGCACTGGCACTGGAAAACACGGAGCGTTACACGAATTACTTCTCGGTGGATCTGACAGGCGCCAAAGCCAGCACAAAGCCCATCCGCGACATGTTCCCGGAGAATTCCTATTATCTCGAACTGGCGGAGACCTATCGCCGCGAGGACATGTGGATGTACAGCGACCACGACGCACCGGTATTTAAGAATGAAATTGTCAATCACTACGTTCGATATAACGACGATCTGTTCTCCTGTGAGGTCAGCTTCGACAAGGAGATGAAGCTCACGAAGACGCGCCAGACCAAGGTAGATCACACGCACTTTCGGATCTACTACGGGCGCCTGAACGGAGAGTGGAAGATCGTCGACATGGTAACGCTACTGGAAAACGAATAGAAAAGGAGACCGAACATGTATTACGACAACGTACTGGACTTGATCGGCAACACGCCGCTGCTGAGCCTTGAAAAGACCACGGGACTGCAGATTTACGCAAAGGCGGAGTTCTTAAATCCCGGCGGCAGCATTAAGGACCGCATCGCCCTGAACATGATCGAGGATGCGGAAAAGAGCGGGAAGTTAAAGCCCGGCATGACCATCATCGAGCCTACCTCCGGCAACACCGGCATTGGCCTCGCCCTTTGCGGCGTGCGTAAGGGCTACCGCGTGATCATCGTGATGCCTGAGAACATGAGCGAGGAGAGAAAGAAGATCATTCACGCCTTAGGCGCGGAGCTAGTGCTGACCGATCCGAAGCTGAGCATCGACGGAAGCGTGAAGAAGGCTCTCGAGATCGCCTCCACCTCTGACGAGTATTTCGTTCCTCAGCAGTTCCAGAATCCCGCGAACCCGGACATGCATTATCGCACGACGGCCGTGGAATTAGTGGAGCAGCTTGGCAAGAAGATCGACGTTTACGTATCCGGCATCGGCAGCGGCGGAACGCTGCAGGGCGTTGCAAAATACCTTCTTGAGAAGAACCCCGACACGAAGATCGTTGCCGTGGAGCCGAAGAACGTATCGGCGTTGCTTGGCGATGAGCCTGGCCTGCATCAGATCCAGGGTATCGGCGACGGCTTTATTCCCGACATTCTCGATACCAGCATCATTACGGACATCGTGGAAGTCAGCGATGATGACGCGATCAATACGGCAAGAGAGCTTGCAAAGGTGCAGGGCCTTCTCGTTGGAACCAGCTCCGGCGCAAACGTTTGGGCAGCGAAGCTCATGGCGGAGAAATACGGCAAGGACAAGGTCATCGCAACCGTTCTTGCGGACCGCGCAGAGCGCTATTTTAGCACTTCGCTGATCTAGAAGACGATTATTTTCAGTCACTTTGACCGAGTGGAATACATTTTTGGAAAATGTGTCTACAAAAAGTCCGAAAACTACAGAATTTCTTGACAGTTTCCACAACACAAGCTATAATTATCATATAATATATGTAGATTATACCCAAATGACTCGAAAGCAAACTGATAAGGTAGACTGGAGGGAGCTGTATGGTTGAAAGTATTCTTGGTAATTATCTCATGGAGAGCGGGAGAATTACCCAGCAGCAGTTCAGAGCGGCGCTTGACAAGATGGATGCCGTGAGAGTAAAGCTGGGCCTGATCGCCGTGTCCGAAGGCTTTATGACCTTCGCACAGGCAGAGGAAGTGAACCGCCTTCAGGCGATCTGTGATAAGAGATTCGGTGACATCGCCGTGGAAAAGGGCTACCTTACGGATGAACAGGTGGGAAAGCTCTTAAAGCGTCAGGGCGATGCATACCTTGCATTCATTCAGGCATTGGAGAATGACAATCTGATCACCATCGGTCAGGTGGCCGAGGTGATGGAAGAGTTCAAGACGAAAAAGTGCCTGACGAATACCGAGCTGGAAGACATTAAGAGCGATGACGTGGACAAGATCGTTGACGTATACCTTCCCGAGACGGCGAAGGACTACGAGGCGCTGATCGCCGTTGCGATGAAGACGCTGATCCGTTTGGTGGATCGTCACGCCAGCATCGTAAAGGCAGAGAT
>JAFPRF010000261.1 GCA_017400965.1 Lachnospiraceae bacterium | reverse complement strand
GTAAAGATTCCTATGGGAATCATTCTTTAAGAACCTATGGCGTTTTGGCGATAAATTACAAGTTTGTCACCGAAACGTCATTTTTCTATGCTACAATCATATCATCAGTAAATATGGAAACTGATACTACTTGGAGGGATTATGAGGCGGTTACGACCGAAGAAAGGATTTGGCGCTACGGCATTTTTCTTTTATCTTAGCATTAGGTCGCTCATCGGCGGCATTGCCTATGATGAGGGTGGGCTTTTTATTGCCATGCTGGCATGCGGGATTGCCATTATTCTGATCTTTACGGTAGGTGGTTTTAAGGCAGAGATCCAGGCGCCATTTGAAGATTCTGAAAAGTATCGCGAGTGTGTCATGGGTACAAATTATGATCTCGAGGCCTCACTCAGACGGGAGAAGGAGAATAAGGAGAGGTACTATCTAGAGCAAAAGGAGTGCGGTAAAACGGCTCTGGAGGGCGTGGGAATGTTCCTGCTTGGCCTCCTGATCAATTTTCTCTCAACGGGCTTCAACGCTCTTGTTTCGACATCTTTCCTTCCGATGCTTCCGATCGGTCATATCGCAGGATGGTATGTCGAATACTTTGGCCTCAAATGGATCTTTCGCGCGTACTTAAATTCCAACATGGCATTCGCCAAAGAAATCAGCGAGAAATTCATGCAGCACACGACGAGCGTCAAGATCGAGGAATGCTCAAAGATGATCGCTGTGATCCAAAATAAGCTTAGGGAGCAGGAGAGACAACATGGAAATCTTAAGAACGGAAAACTTGTGTAAAACCTATGGAAAGAACGAGAATGCAGTGCAGGCGGTGAAAGATGCGAACATTCACATAGAGAAGGGTGAGTTCGTTGCGGTAGTTGGAAGCTCCGGCAGCGGAAAGTCCACGTTGATGCACATGCTTGGCGGCGTTGACCGGCCGACTTCGGGAAAGGTATTCGTGGAGAATGAGGACATCTACGCCATGAATGACGATCGCCTAGCCATTTTCCGCAGAAGACAAGTGGGTCTGATCTATCAATTCTATAATCTGATCCCTGTGCTGAACGTCGAGGAGAATATTACGTTGCCCTGCGAGCTGGATGGTAAGGAGGTCGACAAAGCCCTTCTGGAGGAACTCATTGGAACGCTTGGCCTTGATAAGGTACGCACGCATCTTCCGAACGAGCTCTCCGGCGGTCAGCAGCAAAGAGTAGCAATCGGAAGATCCCTAATTACGCGCCCTGCGATCCTCCTCGCCGATGAACCGACGGGTAACCTCGATACGAAAAACGGAAATGAGATCATGGAACTCTTAAAGGCCTCCAATCGGAAGTATAAGCAGACCATCATCATGATCACGCATAACCTGGAGCTGGCAAAGCAGGCTGACAGAATCCTTATCATGGAGGACGGCGTTGTTAGGGAGAGTGCGAATCTATGAGGGTTTTATGGAAGTGCTGCATTCGGGCACTGAAGGAGAATAAAAATCGAACGCTGGTGACGATCATCGGCGTAGCCATGGCGACGGCCATGATCATGGTGCTGTCCTGTATCGGAACGACGACGCTTGCCTCCGCCATCGCATATCAAAAGACGATGAAGGGCATAGCGCACGAGCGCTTTTACGGCGTGCAGCAGGAGGACCTAAAATATTTTACAAGCAATCAAAGCATTGATCAAGTGTGGCTCGCAAAGACAATTGGCCTTGGTCTCCCTGACTTTGAACAGGAAAGTGCCAGGGCATTTATGCTAAAGCTAAGCGGCGTGCAGGAAGGCTGGTATGAGGCAAATGCACTTCACGTCACTTCAGGGCGTTTTCCTGAAAACGAAAACGAGGTCGCTCTGAAACGCGTTGTCCGAGGGAAATCCGCCAAGGACTTAAATCTTGGCGATACAATGTACCTGACGATGCAAAGCGGCGAG
>JAFPRF010000260.1 GCA_017400965.1 Lachnospiraceae bacterium | reverse complement strand
CGGAAGACGTAGTCCGAGGAGCCGTCGCCGAGGCGGAGGTAGGTGAGGACCATTTCGACATAGCTTTCGATGCGGAAGAGGTCCTCGGAGACGCCGCGGGAAAAGGCACTGTCTTCGTTTTCGAGGCGAAGGCGCATGGCGGCGATGGGTGTTTTGATCTGGTGGGCCCAGGTGGTGAAGTAGTCCATGGCGTCGGTAAAGCGGTCATGGTTTTCCTGGTTCTCCTGTCTGCGTTTTTCCTGAAGTAGGGTCAGGATTTCCTGGTAGTCTTCGTCGGTCTGGGTTTGGTATTCCTCGAGAGATTCGAGGAGGTTCTCAGGCAGTTTGGCCAAAAGCGTAAACTGCTGGTGTTTTTTCTTCTCTCTTTGATAGGCGCAAAAAAAGGTGCCCAGAAGGATCAGGGCACAGAAGTAGGTTGGATAGAGCACCGCTTGCAGCGGAAAGTGGTACAGGGCAAAGGTCGCCGCATAGATTGCCGCGCAAACGGCAAATACGATGAGCGCCCCTGCCTTCTCCTTTAGGAACCGTCCGAATGTCATATTATGCCTCCTGTGGGATAATGTAACCTTGGCCGAATTTGGTCTCGATGAAGTTCTCAAGGCCTGCGGTCTCGAGCTTTTTGCGCAGTCTTCCGACATTCACCGTCAGCGTGTTTTCGTCCACGAAGGAATCGGTCTGCCAGAGGGCCTCCATGAGCTTTTCACGGCTGACGATCTTGCCTTTGTTCTTCATGAGAACGCTTAGGATCTTTGACTCATTTTTCGTCAGCGGAAGTTTCTCACCATTGTAGGAAAGGGTTCCGTCCTCGGTATTGAGCAGGGCTCCGCGGTGTTCCAAAACGGGTACGGCCTCCGCGAAATCATAGGTTCTGCGAAGGAGGGCCTGGACCTTTGCGACGAGTACGCTCCCGTCAAAGGGTTTTGCGATAAAATCATCCGCTCCCATCGTCATGGCCATGACAATGTTCATGTTATCCGCCGCGGACGACACGAAAATGATGGGCACTTTCGAGGTGGCGCGGATCTCTTTACACCAGTGATATCCGTTCATGAAGGGCAGAGAAATGTCGAGCAAGACCAAATGCGGTTCATACTCAGCGAAGTCTGCCGTTACCTTACGAAAGTCCGTGACAATGTGGGTATCCATACCCCAGCTTTGCAGCTGCGCTGCCACTTCTTCCCGGATACCGGGTTCATCTTCTACGATCAAAACTTTATACATAATTCCCCCCATAAGACATTACTCACCCTGCGAACTGACTATTGTACAGATTGGTGTAGAAACCGTTCTGCGCTAGCAAGCTGTCGTGGTTGCCTTGTTCGATGATGTTGCCATCCTTCATGACAAGGATGACGTCAGCCTCACGGATGGTGGAGAGTCTGTGAGCCACGATAAAGCTGGTACGGCCTTCCATCATCTTTGCGAAGGCGTTTTGAATCTTGAGTTCAGTTCTGGTATCGATGGAGCTGGTCGCCTCGTCGAGGATCAGCATGGGCGGCAGGCAGAGCATCACTCTGGCGATGCAAAGGAGCTGCTTCTGGCCCTGGGAAAGGCTTCCGCCATCCTCGGTGATCACGGTGTGGTACCCCTGGGGCAAACGCTTGATAAAGCCGTGGGCATGCGCCGCCTTGGCTGCTGCCTTGACCTCTTCCTCCGAAGCGTCAGGCTTACCCATGCGAATGTTGTCAAGGATGGTACCGCCGCGCAGCCAGGTCTCCTGCAGAACCATGCCGTAATTGGTGCGCAGGCTCCCGCGGGTCAGGTGTCTAATGTCATTTCCGTCAACGCGGATGGTTCCGGAATCCACGTCATAGAAGCGCATCAGGAGATTGATCACGGTGGTCTTACCACAACCGGTAGGTCCAACGATCGCCACTCTCTGACCAGGCTTTACGGCCAGGTTAAAGTTCTGGATCAGCTTCTTCTCAGGGACGTAAGAGAAGTATACGTTCTCCAGCGTTACGTTGCCGCTTGCCGTTCCAAGGTTTACGGCATCTGCATCCTCGGGAACCTGGGGCTCCTGGTCGATGAGCGCGAAAACTCTGGAGGCGCAGACGAATGCATTCTGCAGCTCCGTCACAACGCCAGAAATCTCATTAAAGGGCTTGGTATACTGATTCGCGTAGGACAAAAAGCAGGACAATCTGCCGACGGTAATGCCGCCGCGGATCGCAAGGAATGCGCCAAAGATGCCGACGCCCGCGTACACGAGGCTGTTGACAAAACGGGTGCAGGGATTCACGAGGGAGGAATAAAAGATTGCCTTTAAGGAACACTTCTGCAGTCTGTCATTGATCTCGCCAAACTGTGCCTTGACCTCCTCTTCTCTCGAGAAGGTGCGCACGATCTTCTGATTTCCCACCATCTCATCGATGAGCGCCGTCTGCTCACCCCTGGTCTTACTCTGCTCCTGGAACATGTCATGGGTGTGCGTTGCGATAAAGCGCGCCACAAGGAAGGACACGGGCGTCAGGCATACCACGACCAGCGTGATGGGAATGTTATAGATCAGCATGAACACCAAGGTTCCGCCGATGGTCAGGATACCGGTAAATAGCTGCGTAAATCCCATGAGCAGACCATCCGCAAAGGTATCTACGTCTGCGATCACGCGGCTCACGATGTCGCCTGCCGCATGGCCGTCCAAGTAACTTAAGGGAAGGATCTCCAGTCTTGCAAATGCATCCCTTCGGATGTCCTGCACCACGTGATAGCATACGTGATTGTTACAGGTATTCATGAGCCACTGTGCGATCGCCGTAACGAGCATCGCAATGCCGATCTTGATCACGATGGCAAAAACCCCGTCAAGGTCTACCTCTCCGGGGCCCAGCATCAGATCCACGGCCTCTCCGGTAAGGATCGGTACGTAAAGGGTCAGGGCAACGGTCACGGCAGCCAGGATAAAGGATGCCAAAACCATGAACCAATAACGTCCAATGTAATGGAACACCTTATTCCAGGTGACCTTTTTATCGAGTACGGGTTTTTGTTTTTCCTTAGCCAACGGACGCCACCCCCTTTCTTTCCTCAGGGTACTGGGAATAATAGATTTCCTGATAAACTTCACAATTTGCCAAAAGCTCGTCATGGGTTCCGATGCCAGCCATGCGTCCGTCGTCTAGTACGATGATCTGGTCTGCATGACGAATGCTGGAGGCACGCTGCGAAACGATAAAGGTCGTTGTCTGATCCTTAATGCTCTTTATGGACTCACGAAGCTTTGCATCCGTTGCGTAGTCAAGGGCCGAAGCGCTGTCATCCAAGATCAGGATCTCGGGCTTTCGAACCAGGGCTCTCGCGATGGTCAGACGCTGGCGCTGTCCGCCGGAGAAATTGCGGCCGTTCTGGGCCACTTCCGCGTCGAGCTTACCATCCTTGCCCTCCACGATCTCCTTCGCCTGCGCGAGCTCGAGGGCGTTCCAAAGCTCCTCTTCGCTCGCGTCCTTCTTTCCCCAAAGGAGGTTCGAACGAATGGTGCCCTTGAATAAAACCGCCTTCTGCGGAACGATGCCCATGCGGTTTCGAAGCTGCGCCTCGTCATAATCCGCGAGGTTCTTTCCCCCAAAGGTGATCGTCCCTTCCGTTGCTTCGTAGAATCTCGGAATGAGATTTACGAGGGAGGTCTTACCAGAACCGGTACCGCCGATAACGCCAATGGTGTCACCCTTTCGCACGCGGAAGGAAATGTCATCCAAGGTCTCCTGACCTGCGCCGCTATACTGCAGCGCCACCTTGTCGAAGACCAGATAATCTGCGTCGCTTCTGTTCTTTGCGGAGTCTCCAACGAAGGTAATGATATTAGAATCGTTCTCCGCCTTCTGGAGATTTTGCGCTGCGCCGGACTCTTTTCCGATCTCCAAAACGGC
The DNA here is from genome assembly GCA_017400965.1 of Lachnospiraceae bacterium. Classification (GTDB taxonomy): domain Bacteria; phylum Bacillota; class Clostridia; order Lachnospirales; family Lachnospiraceae; genus Acetatifactor. The sequence continues at coordinate 9,400 of JAFPRF010000260.1, read as the reverse complement.
AGCGACTCTGTCCGCGCAGGCCATGGCCTTTGTCATCAGAATGATCAGGTTCGCGAGCTTTACAAGCTCCACAAGGATCTGAGACATATAATTGAGGATCGCTACCACCTGGCCCTGGCTCAGCTCACCGAGCTGCACCTTAAATCCGCCCTGATAGATCAGGAGCATGATGGCAACGTTTACGATGATATAGGTCACGGGATTCATGAAAGCGCTGATGCCGCCCACAAACTTTTGCATGCTCGTCAGTGCCTGATTGCTCTCCTTAAATCTCGCGCTTTCGGTTTCCTCCTGATGGAACGCGCGGATCACGCGAACGCCCGTCAGGTTCTCTCTCGTGATGGTCAGCACCTTATCGAGGCCTGCCTGTACCTTCTTGTAGAGGGGCATGGTCCACAGCATGATGCCAAAGACCACGATAGCCAGAACGGGAATGGCTACCACAAAGATCAGCGCCATCTGCACGTCGATCGTGAATGCCATGATCATGGCACCGAATACGATGATCGGGGAACGCAGGAAAAGACGCAGCGTCATGTTCACGCCAGACTGTACCTGGTTTACGTCGCTGGTCATGCGCGTGATCAGGGTGGAGGTCCCGGCCTTGTCGATCTCCGTGAAGTTTAGGTCCTCCACGTGACTAAAAAGGACTTCCCTCAGCTTCGTGGAAAAGCCAACTGCCGCCTTCGCCGCGAAAAACTGCGCCGTCACGGAACAAGACAGACCGATGATGGCCAGCGCCACGAGAATGGCACCCATCTTTAGTACGTACGGCCCGTCAGAATTCTTAATGCCGACGTCAATGATCTTCGCCATGACCAGCGGCACAAACAGTTCGAATGCCGCCTCGAGCAGCTTAAACAGCGGCGCGATCACGCATTCCTTTCGATAAGATTTGAGATACTTTAGTAAACGCTTCATGTTCTTCTCCGTTCTCTTCTATGTCGGCTTTACTAGTGACTCTCTAACATAAGCGGCCCAATAATACGGCGCGCCTTGTAGCGTAAAATTCCCCTCAAAAAGTTCGGCATCTCCCAGGCTTTTCACTTCGACAGACAAATAAGGCGTTACGCCCTCTCCCGTCATTTTTCCGTAAGCTTCCTTGCGGCACCACTGACGGTAAAACTCTGCTTCGTCTTTCGCGGTAAAATACCGATTTGCAATTCTCTGCCAGTTCTTTCGGTCCGCCTTTTGGACGTCGATACCGATCTCATGGTCTGAAATAGCCAGCGCCACAAGATCTCCTGAATGCGAAAGATTAACGTAATACGGCGCGTTCGTCAGATACGGCTTTCCTTGCGCCCCATAGCGATAGGCGGGCTCAAACCACTTCTCTTTTGGAATGGCCTGCATGCGTTTTAGGAGCGCTTCCGGCGTCAGGATCGCCTCTTCCGTCAGCCCCTCACCAAAATCCATACCTAGACGGCCTTCTTCCGACAGTGCCAACCTTAAAAGCGCGCCTGCGCCAAGGCACTCTGCCTCCGAGCACTTTCCCTTCAGCTTTTCATACTTAAGAAGGCGCTCCTTGTCCAGAAGCGCCTCCATTTCTTGTACCAGCTTAAGTCGGCGAGCCTTCCTGCTTTCCGCCGCATATTCATTTTCCCGTAAGTCGCTGACGTCCAGCAAATAACAGGTCTTCCGCATACGACCTATGACTCCTTCTCCTCGGGTACGATCTCCAGGCAAAGCTCTTTGAGCTGTGCGGGATCTACGACGTTCGGACACTCGCTCATGAGGCAGGATGCATCCTTCACCTTCGGGAATGCGATGACCTCGCGGATGCTCTCCGCCTTCGTCAAAAGCATCACGAAACGGTCAAGGCCGATGGCCAGACCTGCGTGAGGCGGAACGCCATACTTAAAGGCATCGAGTAAGAATCCAAATTGCTCATGTGCCTTCTCATTCGTAAAGCCAAGGGCTCTGAACATTCTCTCCTGCACGTCATCCTGGAAGATACGTACGCTGCCGCCGCCGAGCTCCACGCCGTTTAACACGATGTCGTAAGCCTTTGCGCGAACCGCACCGGGATCGCTCTCCAGCATCGGAAGGTCTTCCTCCATGGGCATCGTGAAGGGATGGTGCATGGCAACGAATCTCTCCTCCTCGTCGCTCCACTCAAACTGAGGGAACTCCGTCACCCAAAGGAAGTTAAACTTATTCTCATCAACCAGGCCCAGCTGCTTTGCCAGCTCGCAGCGCAGCGCGCCAAGTACGTTCCAAACGATCTTCAAGCGGTCAGCCGCGAATAACAGAAGGTCACCCGGCTCTCCGTTCATGGCCTCTACTAAGGCCTTTAGCTCTTCCTCGGTCATGAACTTCGCGAAGGAAGACTTATAGGTTCCATCGGGCAATACGCCAAGGTATGCGAGACCCTTTACGCCATAACCCTTTGCGAACTCAACAAGAGCATCGATCTTCTTACGAGGCATTTCTGCCTGGCCCTTTACGTTAATGCCGCGTACGCTTCCGCCGTTTGCAACCGCACCGGAGAATACGCTAAAGCCGCAGCTCTTTACCACTTCGGAAACATCCGTCAGCTCTAAGCCAAAACGGGTATCGGGCTTATCGGAACCAAAGCGGTTCATGGCCTCATTCCAGGTCATGCGCTTTAAAGGGAGCTGTACGTCAAGGCCGATGGCCTCCTTGCAAACCTTTGCCACCATGCGCTCGGTCGCATCCATGACATCCTCTTCGGTCACAAAGCTCATCTCTAGGTCCACCTGCGTGAACTCGGGCTGACGATCCGCGCGAAGGTCCTCATCACGGAAGCACTTTGCGATCTGGAAGTAACGATCGTATCCGGAGCACATGAGTAATTGCTTAAAGATCTGGGGAGACTGCGGTAACGCATAGAACGTGCCGGGATGCACTCTGCTCGGTACCAGATAGTCTCTCGCGCCCTCAGGCGTGGACTTATTCAGGATCGGCGTCTCGATCTCCAGGAACCCCTCTGCTGCAAGGAAGGTACGGATCGTCGTTGCGATCTTACTTCTCAGGATCAGGTTCTTCTGAATGTCAGGTCTTCTCAGATCCAAATAACGGTACTTTAGTCTCAGCTCTTCCTTGGTCTTAGAATCGGCCTCAATGGGGAAGGGAGGCGTCTGTGCCTCGGACAGGATGCGCACCTCATTTGCGCGCACCTCAATGGCACCCGTTGCCATCTTCTCATTTACGTCGGCGTTTCTGTGTACCACCTTGCCGACTACCGCGATCACAAATTCACTGCGGAGCTTTGCCGCCTTCTCGAAAGCTTCGCTTCCGCACTCCTCTTCTTCAAAAAGTACCTGGAGGATACCCGAGCGGTCGCGCAGATCCACAAAGATCAGTCCTCCCTTGTTTCTCTGCTTCTGCACCCAGCCCATCACGGTCACGGTCTGCCCTACGTTCTCTACGCCAAGCTCCGCGCACCGACAGGTTCTCTTTAGTCCCTTCATTGATTCCGCCATGTTACCAGTCCTCGATTCTAATTCTTTAATCCCTCTTTGTAAAACTCTTCAAACTCCACGTAGCCTTCGGCCTGGAGCTGTTCCTTCTGGAACTTCTTGTTCTTATTCATTCTTGCAACGAGCACCTGCTTGCCATTTGCGCGCTCTGCCTGTGCCTTTGCGATAACTTCGCAAAGCTTATCGCCTGCAACGCCCTTCTCCACAAGATAAGCCACCTTTGCTGGTGCGGTCGGCACCTTAAAGCCGCTCTCCATGAGGAGCAGAACGATTCTTTCAAATCCGATGGAAAAGCCACATGCGGGTACGTCCTGACCCGTAAACTTTCCAACCATCTTGTCATATCTTCCGCCACCGCCGCAGCTGCCGCCAAACTCGGGCATTGCGATCTCGAAGATCGTACCGGTATAATAACTCATGCCGCGCACCAGCGTCGGATCAAATACGAGTTCAAAGGTATCTGCCTGGGTTGCCTTAACGCTGTCCACGATCTCGCGGAAGGATGCCATAACAGCTCCGTCAAGGAAGTCTCCAAGGCGCTCCATCAAGCAGGCAATGCCATCCTTCGATTCCTGAATCTCCGTAAAGAGATCCAGATACTTCTTGCACTGCGCCTCATCGCCGTAGCCCTTCTCCAGGAGCTCCGCCATAACGCCCTCCACGCCGATCTTATCCATCTTGTCCAGCGTGATGAATACGCCGTCGTAATCCTCTTCCTTAAAGCCGGCATAGTTAGCCATCGCCTTCAGGATGCGGCGATCGTTGATGCGGATCTGGAAATTCTGAAAACCCAGCTTACTGATCGTCGTCGTGGTCGCAAGGATCAGCTCGATCTCCGCGAGGTTTGAAGGCTCGCCAAGGATGTCGATGTCGCACTGCATGAACTGACGATAACGACCTCTCTGGGGTCTGTCCGCACGCCATACGTTACCCATCTGCAATGCCTTAAAGGGCGCAGGCAGGTTTGCGGAATTATTGGAATAGTAACGCACCAGAGGCACGGTCAGGTCATAGCGAAGTCCGCCGTCCACAACCTCTTCCTCCGTCGTTGCTTCCGCCACGTTCAGCTTCTCGCCGCGCTTTAAGATCTTAAAGATCAGCTTCTCATTATCGCCGCCCTGCTTATTGGTGAGATTTGCGATGTTCTCAACGCAGGGGGTCTCAATGGAAGTGAACCCAAATTTCCCGTAGGTCTCTTTGATGACGCCGATCACGTAATCACGGATCTGCATCTCCTCCGGTAAAATGTCCTTCATGCCCGTCACGGGCTTTTTGCTTAATGCCATAAAACTACTCTCTTTCCGGCCTTACTCGACCTTCTCCATCGGAACCTTCTTCCAGCCCCGCTCTTTCTTAATGTTGTTGATGTCACCCTTAGTGATGTCCTTGCCGAGAAGGATATCCTCACCGCTCTCAGCGTCCTTCAGCCAAAGCTCATAGCTATTGTCATCCTTTAAGATGCCCTTAGGCTTATTTGCCATGATGTGCTTTGCATGAGGCTCCAGGGTCTGGGTGCCCTCTCCGGGATTTGCCATCTCAACCTTTGCGTCCTGCTTTCTCAGTTCAAATCCCTTGCCGCAAACGGGGCAGGACTTGAAATAAACCGTCTTCGTAGGGATCAGGGGAATATAATCAATATGAAACCAAGAGGAGAACTTCACAATTGCCTTCTTGTAAGTTCTATGGCAGTTCTCGCACTCCTGCTTAGGTCCAAAATAACCCATATGCTTTGAAAATGTTCTGGTTCCGTAATAAATTGCTCCCATGTTTTTTTCCACCTTTTTTACTCATGATTATCTGTATGTACAGACCCTACTATCTTAAACCATTCCCGAAAAAAAAGCAATACCCTCCAAAAATGGAAGGTACTGCCTCATTTACTATTTACGGCTGTCCAAATACTTACGCAAAACAGGGCGGATCGGCGGCGAGATCATGTCTAGGGTGACATCGCTTACGTCGAAAAAGCGCAGCTCCTCTATCTCCTCTTCCTGCCGATGCAGGGTTCCATGATAGTCCTTCGAAAGGTAAATGATCTCGACGTTATATACCTCATCACCGTTCGGATAAACATAGTGCGCCTCCGGGCCGGAATTCACCATGAAAAACTCCATGGAATCCACGATAAGTCCCGTCTCTTCGAAGACCTCACGTCTCGCACATTCCTCCACGGTTTCCGTCAGTTCCACGCTTCCGCCTGCGTAGCCCCAAAGGTGATTGTCCGTTCTTTTCCCCAAAAGGATCTGGCCTTTTTCGTTTTCAATGATAACGCTGCCCGCGCATTGCAAGAGTGGTCTGTGCCCTACAAACTGCCGCAGGTCCATAATGTAATTGCTCATGTCAGGTTCCTTTCTTTTCGCATAAATGACTATTTTGATTATAACGAAAAAGGAAAACCTTTGCAATAAAAAAAGTCCCCTGCCGGCATGTCCGATCGGCATGTCAGCGGGGGATTTCTTAAGTTTGCGTTTCCGCTTTTTCGGTATGACCCTTAGTGGATCATCCCTCGATCATGATGGTCTTCTTCTCAGGGATCTTCGGTGCTTCCTTCTTAGGAACGATGAGCTTCAATACGCCATCCTCGAATTTCGCCTTAATGTCCTCCTCGGTCAGGTTCTCGCCGACGAAGAAGCTTCTCTGCATCGAGCCTGCGTAGCGCTCCTGGCGGATCAATTTGCCCTTCTTATCCTTCTCATCCTTGTCAAGGCCCTTCGCCGCAGATACGGTTAAGTAACCCTTCTCCAGATTCAAAGTGATCTCGTCTTTCTTAAAGCCCGGCAGATCAATGTCCACCTCATATTTGTCCTCGTGCTCATGCACGTCGGTCTTCATCATCTGCGCTGCATGCTTTCCGTAGAGCTTCCTGTCTACGTCTCCAAAGCCTTTGAATGCAGGGAAATCAAAATCCATCAGGTCATCAAAAATGCTTTCATTAAAAATACTCGGGTACAACATAGGTCATTCCTCCTTTTTACTATCTGTTTCCTTTATTGTTACCGAGCATTGGAAGAGATATGCATCCTAGGATCCTTTCGGATACCTCAAATCTTTTCCCTTCCTTTGTTCTACTTGTGTTATAACATATATTATTAGCACTGTCAAGAGGTGAGTGCTAAAAATCTTCTAAAAACCCAATAAAATAAGCATTAAAAAAGTCTAAAAAACCAAAATCCCTTTTAAATCTAAGTCCCTTAAATTGTACATGATTCAATTATAATTGGAAATATAAGATCGAGATGTAAGATATTTCAAGACGGCAAAGTAAAGGAGGGTATCGCCCATGTCAGTTGGAAATAACATAAAAGCAGTGAGAATCGAAAGATACATTCCGCAACAAGATTTAGCACGCGGCGTAAGCTGCACGCAGAGAAGCATCAGTCGATATGAAACCGGCGAGAGTTGCCCTACCTTGGAAATGGCACTGCGAATTGCTTGTTATCTGAATTTGGGGTTAGACAAATTGTTTTACCTGAAGCCAGATGAAAATGCAAAAATAAATACTCTATCTACATAACAACAGTATGTGTTATTTCTACACATATAGCTTCAAGAAAAATCAGCATCCCTTTGCCCCGTCAGAACTTCTGTTCGTTTTTCTTTGGAATAAAGCTATGTTTTTTATAACATTTCGACATATAAAAAGCAACCGTAAATTATAACGAGACATTACCAATAATAGAGGTCAGCGAAATATGTCCTGAAACATAATCATCTCTCTGACCTCTATCACTTCGCTGTTCACATGTTTTGGCAATTTCACAGATTTATATTTTAGAGCTTTATTACTTTTTTGCCTCTTAAGTATGCTATCTTATGGGTTCAAGTTTTTCAATCATAATCATGCCATCCTTCGTAATCCCCGCACAAAAAAACTCTCCTGACGCTATTTCTACGATATCTTTCCATTCAGCTAAGTTCTGCTTATTTTTTTCAGAAACTCCTCCAGAAATGGCTACAGTCCCATCACTCTTTAACCCCAAAAGTGCATATGAACATTTTTTTGATATCTGTACAATATTCTCCCATTGTAATGCAGAATGATAGCTGATAAGGTTACATGTACCGTGTCCGCTTACTAAAACCTTTCCGTCTATACTTAAACCTGCAATACAATCCCCCCTGGCTCCTTCAATTGCCATGATGTCTTTCCATTCCCTTATGTCTGCAAATCTGAAATTATAAGAACCATCTGCCACATAATCTATGGTTCCATCTTCAAACAAAACAGCAACAACATTATCATTTGCCGCAACATCAACTACATTCTCCCATTGATTAATGATTTTGTCTCTCTCATAAAATAATGAATCATCTGCCGTAAAGAGAGAAATCGCAGCTACTTTCCCTTGATCATCCAATGTTGCAATCATGTGGTCACCCATAACGATCTTTTTATAGACACATTTTTCGGAAACATCCCCTAGCACATTCTTCAACCTGTAATCGCTAGTTCCGTCAAAATGCACTACTCCATCTTTGTTAATTGCACATAGTATACCATCCCATGAAGCTGTAACATATACAATATTTTCCCACTGTTCTAAAGCACTTAAATCGTTTTCATGTTTTACCATGGTTCCGTCTTCATGAACTACAACTCTGCCATCTACTATTTCTACAACTCCGTCAGGCAAACATGCAATTGATGCTTTTGATTTGGCAGCTGATTCTATTTTCGCATTGCTTGTTGCAGCCAATGCTATTATCGTTAAAAATATCTGGATGTATGCAACGATACTACTAAGTTTAATCATAATAAACCGTCTCTATATTTAATATTTCACCTACAGTTTCACCTACTTCTGGATGCTTATAACAATGTATAACATTAAAATACTTAATCGGATTGGGATTTTGCTCATTGTCAAACCAACCATAAGAACCATAGTCATATGCTCCAGTATAATCAAATGCCGTTCCTGGAAAGTACACATTCTGCCATCTAGAATTTGGTTCTGAATAAGTATTTAGATTACCCTTGTTATAGCATTGCCAGCTCACACCTGCAGGTCTGGGAACCACTGCATCCATTTTTTCAAAATCGCCATTACATACATACAAGCACGAAACCACCCAGAAAGCTTCCTGATATGCTTCATTCCCTGTAGACATTGCGGCTTTTGTCCATGATGCGGGTAGGGAGCCAAATTGAGGTGAACCATTTTTATGATATGTTACTATGGAATACAGCGATGAAGTGTTTCCGGAAGAAAAAGTAGGTTGAAGATTATTGCTACGTCTATAAGCATCTTCCAAATATCTATTGGCAATTACCCATCCAATTCCTTGCCTGTTATATTTCAAATCAGTTCTTGCCAAATAAGGTAAAGAAGTATTATTTACCGTATAAGTATTTTCACCAAATATAATTCTTGCGGTCAAGTGATACTGTTTTGTCCCAGTAAAACCAGTATACCAAGTATCTCCGCTTTGGGCACTGGTATAATTTCCAATTTCATTCTCATAATACTGCGCTGCAGCATACATCAACTGATATATTTCATTACTTGTTAATCTATTTCCGCCAGATAAATCGGCACTACGATCTGATAAATGTTCATATTGATCGCCAAACAACTCTTGAATATCCAGATGCGTTTGTATTCCGTAAACGGTTCCATCTAATGGATTATAGTAACCTCCCTGTGGCATAAGATATTGCTCTGTTTCAACATCATAGAAATAGTCTCTGTACAGAATGTGATTTGCATTTGCAATCCTTTTTCCCTTTTCTGATGCGACCAACACATCGATAATGGCACCGTATTCTCCGTAAACATATTCACACAGAATGTTTTTGTTTTCGTCCATTATCCCAATTACTATACCATCTTCAGTGATATAATTAAATATTTCTCCCTCAAAAACAAATGCATTAAGTTCTCCTTTGTCATAAAGATACTCTATAACACAGATCCCATCAATTACTTCTGAACAGATTCGTCCTTTCTCATCAT
>JAFPRF010000259.1 GCA_017400965.1 Lachnospiraceae bacterium | reverse complement strand
TTCGCGCCAAAGTAGGTCGCAATGATTATGGCGAGGCCATTCGTAAAGCCATTCAGAAATCCCACAAGTAGATCGCTTAGCGTTGAAGTGGCACCCACGGCCGCCAAAGAGGTCTCTCCCAAAATTTCACCCACCACGCGCACGTCCACCAGTCCGTAAAAGAGCTGAAAAATCTGCCCGATCAGGATGGGTAGTGCAAAATGCAATATGGCGCGAAGAGTTGGTCCTTCCGTCAGCGAATATCGATTCGATTGATTTATCTTCTTCTCTTTCATAAAGCTCACTATCTGTTTTAAACTTATATTCCCGGAGGTGCTTTCGCATCTCCGGGAATAACCACGCGTCTAAAAGAAATTCTTATTGATAATACAAAATTTTTAACTAATCATGCATGATTAATTTGAAAGGGTGCTGAGCACCCTTTCGGGAATTATTTCTGAAGGCGAGCCTTCTTAGCGCAAACAGCTGCACCAGCCATAAGAATCATAGCCAGAATAACAGTAATAGCGATTACTTCGCCGGTCTTAGGAGCTACTACGGAAGCAGCACCTGCACCCTTACCAAAGCCAAAAGGAGAGAAGCTAGCGGAAGTAAACTCAAGAACACCATTGTTATTGGTAACAGGAATTACTTCCCAGTACTTAGCATCGTAACCATTGGTCTCCCATGCGGGATCGGTATAGTGAAGCATGAAGTAACCGGTTCCGTTTGCATCTGCAAAAGTGGTGGTGAAATGAACGGTTGCAGCGCCATTATGTCTAATGTCGTATACACAGTAAATCTCACCAAGGTTGTTTGCTGCAGCATACTCTCTAGCACGCTTTAACCAGTCTTCGCTTACAGGGCCAACGGTAACTCCGTCATTGCCATGAGCCTGAACAGAATACCAAAGCTTCTGAGACTCATCGAACAGCCACTGATCCGTACCCTGAAGGGTGCTGGTCTGGGGGCTGGATGCGAAAACGGTCATGCCAAATACCATAACTGCTGCAAGAACAAGAGCGATGGATCTAACTAACTTTTTCATTGGATTGTTCCTCCTTTCTTCAAGATTCGCGTGGTTATATCAAGCCTTTCGGCCTAATACCAAATTAATCTTCGATGACATCATAGAACACCTTTAAGATTAGCTCAAACATGGCCTTGTCATCTGCATAGAACTCTTCAATCTCCGTGTTAGGATTTACTATTGTCTCTCCTTCCAACGAATACATGTGGGTTCCATCAAAATTGTAATCAGCGATCTGCGTGGAAAAGTAGCTGACCTCGTCCACCGTAACGTCCGTCACCATATACTTACTGATCGTATTATAAAGCTTTACGAACAAGGTAACGTCATTTTTGATCGCGTTCTTAGCGGCATCTGCATAGGCAACGACATATTGCTTTTGCCTATCGCCTCTTCTTCTGGAAGCTTCAAAACTATCATCTCTTGCCTGAATGTAAGTAGTCGCCATCTGTCCCTTTAGGTGGTATTTTACCCCTTCCTTAAAGACAAGTTTGGAACCGCTAGTTACATCCTCCAATGCCACGACGTCAACGCCGCCAACGGCATCGTTGATCTTAGGTACCGCCCCAAGATTGATGGCGCAATAGCCATGAATTGGCAGGTTATAGAAAAGCTTGGAAATCGCATTGACGCTTCTCTCACAGCTCAGCTCCTTACCATCGCCATAGGCATGTTGCAAAGTAATCTGAATGTGCGACGTTGTTGAATAATTTCCTGCTTTATCATAAACGTCAACGTCAGCCATGGTATTGCGGTTGACATTGATGATGGAAACCTCATGCGTCTTCGGATTCAGCGCCAAAAGGAAAATGGCATCTGACTGTCCGCCATCGATCCCGGACTTCGCTTTCTTTACGGTGCCATCCTGATCGATCCCCATAAATAGGAAGGTCAGCATCTCGCTGTTATAGCGATAGTGCACGCCCTTAAAACGTACGTCGCCTTCTTCCCAATTGTCAGTGTCCTCTTGCGTTACCAAGATGGGCTGTGAAGTGGTTGCCTCACCGCTTTCTTCGTTGCCAGACTCGCTGCTTTCTTCTCCCCAATCGATCTCTGCAACATGCAGATCAGGGGTCTTGTTGGCGCTCTTTTTATATAGTCTATTCTTACCGGAAATCTGAAGGCCAACAAAGATCAAAAATCCGACGAAACAGATTACCACGATCCAAAGTAGGATTTTTAGAACTACGCGGTGAATCTTGAAATTATTCTTCATTTACTAAAACTCCCATGACCAGGAAGCGATTTTCAGGTTTTCCGTTGATGCAAGTGGACAACGTGATCAAATGCTCATTTTCTCCAGTTAATTCTACGGTTTCGTCAATGATGCGATTGACATTGCGCGATTTTTTCACGTCATCAAAATACATATTGAAAATCGTAGGCTCGCCGAAGTTGTATCGGTAGAGCAAATGCTCGTTGCTATGCACGTACGCTGCGAAGATCTTGTATACAAACAGTCTCTCCTGCGTATACACGTAGATGTATCGGTTCTCGTAAAAGAATTCTTCATCCTCATACTTATGGATACTTCCGAACATCGTACCGTTCTTCATGTTGTGTCCATAAAGAACCGTGTTGGCATCCCAAAAATCCTTACTGTTATACTGCTTTTCAGAATAGATGCATCCAGGATATCCCTTGCTGCCATCTAGGTTATAGTTCAAATAATGCGAATCATCCGTCGGATGCTGGAGCACCGGGTAGTTCACCTTGGTACCTGGAACATAGATCCATGCGTAGATGTCCTTGTTCACGGTCTCCTGCAGATTCGGGATGTCCACCTCAAGATCAGGAATTGGTATTCCCTGCTCTGTTGCCAGGCGAATGCTCTTTTCATACGGGTCCTCGGGCTCTGCCGTAGCAGAAGGCTCAACCTCGCTTGTCGCGGTATCCGTAGATGCTGCGCCGGATTCCTCACTGGAGGAAGTCTCTACGATCGGCTGTCCCGACAGGATGTCATCGCTTGAGGACGAAGCAACAAGTTTTGACATGTCATCTGCCTTATTTTTCTGATCGAGAGAGGTCTTGATCAGGAAACCGATGCAACCTATCGCACCTACAATACATATTATCGACAAAAGGATCCACGGATTAAAGCGCTTATTTTTATTATCTTTTTCCATAATTTACTCTTTTACTTCCGCTTTGTCAAACTTTTTATCACGGAAACTGATAAACTCGAAGCGGTTTACATAGTAATCCATTCAAAATACTATCCATAATTTTACTCAAAAAGGCCTAAAATGTCAAGCGCGAATCGATTTTCTCCACATTTGTATCCACATTTTATCCACATTTTACGAAATTCCCGCCGTGAAATCCATTACTTTCGGCGTTTTTTAGCATCCTTCTTTGCAAAAATCTCCTGATTTACGGGTTGGAAATATCGATTGAAATACGCGCCAACCATAACGATGTACATACAAAAGTACAGCCAGAGCATGATCAACACGATCAGGGCAAGACTTCCGTAGATACTGTAGTCCGCCCGATCTACGTAAAATGAAAAGCCAAAGGAGAAGCCACTCCAACCCACGGCCGTAAACGCCGCGCCAGGGATCTGCTCTCGAAATTTCAATCTTCCATTCGGAACATAGGAATAAATCGATGCAAACAGGAGCATTAAAAGTATCCATACTGCCAAAAATCGAAAATGCATGATCAATTCTACCAACGGTTTGATCTTCGGAAGCTTATAAAACAAAAGTTCCACCAAGCGGTTACCAAAGACCGTGACAATCAAAGAAAGCAACACCATGAACAGCATCAGCACTGTGTAAAAGCAGGCAACGCAACGCACCCAAAGGAAATTGCGCGTCTCCTCGATGGCGCCAACGCCGTTCAGTCCGCGCATTAGAGCGAGCATTCCTTTTCCCGCCGTCCACAGCGTCACGATCACCGCAATGGGCAAAAGTCCCTCCGACAACGCATAGACATCCTGCACCAATCCCTCTACAAAAGGAAACATCTTGTCAGGGATCAGATCATTGAGCGCAGTCAAAAGGTTCGCCTCCGTCAGCGGCGTGTACGGAAGAATCGTACAGATCACGACAAGCATCGGCACCAACGATAAAAAGAAGAAAAATGCAATGCTCGCTGCGAAGGCACTGATATTCTGTTTTTTCATGTCCTGGCCTAAAGCCCTGATCCTTTGATACCACTTCAGCATAGAATGCCCTCTTGCCAAGTTGACCTACCTAAAAAAGCAGCTTCCGGTCTCCCGCAAAGCTGCTTTTATTTCCAGCATCACGTCAATGGATGCCTATTTATCGCACCCGAAATGCCGCGTCTTGTTTTTTGACTCCTAGCTCGCGCCAGGTGGGTAACCGCAACCAAGTTTTTGCCTTCCCTTCCAATCCTCTGATCCAGGCATGCCTGGGAGTGAGGGCTTGGCAGCCGCTTGGCAATATAAGAATCCCATAAAAGTAAATGTAGGTTCAAAACTAACAAGCTTTATCGAACATTTCAGGTTAGCTTTATTATAACCTCTTTTCAGCAAAAAATCAACAGAAAAAATTACGGTTCTTAGGCTTTTATTCTGAAAACGGAAGTTATTAACTGTTTTCGCCGAGCAATTCGCCCATACTCAAAGCATTGCGGTCAAGTACAGGCGTCAGCTATCGGATTTCCTTGGTAAGTTTTTGGATAAACTCCTCGCCATCCTTTAGGCGACCATCACAAACGGAAGCAAGGGCGTCCAAATAGGAGCTTGCGTCATAATAATTCATGCTGGTATCGCCCCAAACCACGAAGCCAGATGCCTTAGATCCAATTCGCGCTGCATCAACAGTCAATTGATTAATGCCGCTCCAATCAAAACTCAGATTCCATGCCGGTAGTCCGCAGCCTTCAAGGCAGGCGTAATAACAGATTGCCCTGCAAAGTTCAAACGTGTAATCAGCCGCTTCCTTTGCATGTGGAGAAGATGCAGAAACGCTAAGATACTCATGCGGTCCACCAATAAGCTCTCCCGTTTGACTCTTATCAGAATTGATCAAAGGGAACTCGCCAACAATGAATCTGCGTCCGCTACTCATGGCATCCATTGCGAAATCAGCGCAATTCCAAGTTCCGTTTAAGTAGAAGGCAACTTTTCCTTCCATAAACGCAGTCTTCGCCTCATCGTTGTAGCGATATTCCCCTGGATTGCTGATATAACCTGCATTTCTCATCGCCAAAAAGGTATCGATCACGTCTTTTATCTGCTGATTGTTCCAGGTATCCCTGCCCAAAAAGACGTTATTTAACTCTTCCCTTCCCATCGTCTTTATGAACATGCTCTCGAGAACTTCCGACGCACACCAAGTTTCTGCCCCTGCAAGGCCAAACGGCGTGATCCCACGTTCCTTGAGCGCTGCGCAGCAGTTGAGCAAATCCTCAAAGGTCGTTGGAACTGAATCATAACCCGAATCAAGCAAGTAATCCAAGTTGGCAAAAACAAGTGCGCAATTATACGTCATGGGAACACCATAATAGTGTCCGTCAAAGGACGCCGCCTCCATCATGGTCTTTGGAAGCTCGTTCTTGTAACTTGTATACGCATCATCTAACTGATAAACCCTTCCTGCATATACGAAATCCTGCAAGAAGGAGCAAGGCCAAGTATAGAAAATGTCCGGCACCTCATTCGCCGCCATAGCCGCTTTGATCTTTGTCTTATAGGCTTGGCTATCAAATGCTTCCCAATTAAACTTTATTTCAGGGTGCTGTCTCATGACGTCACTTAATGCAGCTTCATATGCGGGCCGCATCGAGTCATACTCCGTGGCTATGCACCACATTGTCAGCGTGATCTTCTCTTTTGTATCAGCTGGCATTCCGCCATCCCCATTCGGCTTTTCGCCCGTATCACCCGGTTGTACAAAGCCCCCATCGGAATCTCTGCCGTCAACCACGGCTACGCCCGGTGTTGACTGGATCTTCGCAAGAAGTGCCTCCGCCTCCGTATTGTCCGGATCGCTCTTTAGGGCTTTGCGTGCGAATTTCTCGGCCTTTTTCTTTTCCCCTTCCTGATAGTAGGATTCTGCCAGCTCATACTGCGCCTGCGAAAGCAAGGTTTTTGCCTTCTTGCTCTTCTCATTGATCTCCAGCGCCTGTTCGCAGGAGTCGATGGCATCCTCGTACTCTTCGTCCTTGATCTGGCGCTTTGCAAAGGCCAAATATGCGCTAACCATCTCCTCTTCGGCATCATTACCGGAAACCTTGATGGACTTGGCTTTCTTATACTCCGAGATGGCCTGTTCATATTTCTCGTCATCCAGATACTTTTGCGCCTTCGACATCGCTGCGCGGTATTTCATTCCTGGAAGTAGCGCGAAAAAACCGATCCCGCCTATCACCAAAACAAGCAAGACGATCACCACGATCAGCCCTGTCCTGCTTTTCTTTGTTTCCTTTACTTCTCCATTTCCCATAAGCGCCTCCGAACCTCATTTGATAACGTCGCCATTGTAAAATCAGCTTTGAAGCTAGCGTAACGAACCCTCGTAACAAAACCCCAAAGCTGATGCAGATTGTTTGATCACTGTCTATTTAATTACATTTCTTAAGCAATTCTTCCCATCTCTTATCCACTTCTGCCTGGAATGCCTCGATGAGGTACTCATTTCCGGGCTTGAAGAGGTGCTTAAAGCGGCCCTGCTTCTTTAAGAAGTCCTCGAGCGGGAGTTTATGCTTGGGCTGATAATTCAGTCTCCACTCGCCTTCTACCACCTCGAACAAAGGCCAGTAGCAGGTCTCTACGCCAAGCTTACAGATCTCGATAATGTCCGGTGCGTCATAGCGCCAGCCTCTGGGGCAGGGAGCCATGATGTTCAGGAACGCCGCGCCGGGCGTGTAAATCGCACGCTCTGCCTTTACGTACAGATCCTTCATGTTTCCGATGAAGGTGGTCTGTGCCACGTAGGGAATGTTGTGCGCCGCGATAATGGTCGCCAGATCCTTTCTGGACTGTGGCTTACCATTGGACTGGGTGCCAACGGGAGTTGTCGTCGTGTCCGCATACATGGGAGTCGCGGAGGATCTCTGGATACCCGTGTTCATGTACGCGCCATTGTCATAACATACGTAAACCATGTCATGTCCACGCTCCATGGCGCCAGATAAGGACTGCAGACCAATGTCATAGGTACCGCCGTCACCGCCGAAGGTGATGAACTTATACTCAGAACCGATCTTACCGCGCTTCTTCAGTGCATGATATGCGGTCTCAACGCCAGAAAGGGTTGCGCCCGCGTTCTCGAAGGCATTGTGAATGTAACTGTCCTCGTACGCCGTGTAGGGATACATATAGGAAGAAACCTCAAGACAGCCCGTTGCGTTACCGATCACAGCCTTGTCTCCAGGGTGAAGCACCTTCAGCACGTTTCTTACGGCAATGGTACCGCCGCACCCTGCGCACATTCTATGGCCGGGAGCAAGTCTCTCTTCCCTGGCCTGGATCTCTCTAAAATTAAAAGTTGTCTGTTCCATCGTCTACCCCTCCACTATACGCAGTCCGTCTCATCGTGGCTACGCAGTCCAAGATAAGGATACGGTCCAAAGACATTCTCGCCTGCGGCAAGCTTTTCGAGTTTCTCATACAGGCGTACCACGTCGCTCACCTTCACGTCACGTCCGGACAGGCCATAAATAATGTTCACGGTCTCCGCCTGGCACTTCGCGCGATACATGGCAGCGGTCACTTCTGCGCCAACGGGTCCGCCAACACTGTTGTAACCTTCACTTCTGTCCATGATGGCAACGGCCTTACAATGCTTTAGCGCCTCAGCGAACTCCTCGCCGGGGAAAGGACGGAACACGCGGATCTTTAAGAGACCAACCTTCTTGCCTTCCTCGCGGAGCTGATCGATGGCATCCTTGATAGTACCGCAGACGCTGCCGATCGCAACCAACGCATAGTCGGCATCCTCTAAGCGATACCCCTCATAAAAACCATACTTTCTGCCTGAGAGCTTTTCAAACTCCTCTGCCACCTCTAAAATGACCTTCTTGGCGTTGATCATGCCCTGGGCCTGTGCACGCTTTGCCTCCATACAATAAGGCGAAACCGCATAAGGGCCAACGGCCATGGTCTCATCTTCCTTCAGAAGATAATGCTCCGGATGATACTCGCCGACAAATTCCTTTACGGGCTCGTCGGGAAGCAGCGTAATGTTCTCCACTGCATGGCTGGTGATAAAGCCGTCCTGGCAAACCATGATGGGAAGCTTTACGTCTGGATGCTCTGCAATGCGATAAGCCTGCAGCGTATTGTCATAGGCTTCCTGATTGTTCTCAGCGTAGATCTGCAGCCAGCCGCTGTCTCTCGCGCCCATGCTGTCGGAATGCTCCGCATTGATGTTGATGGGGCCGGAAAGCGCACGGTTAACGAGCTCTAACATAATGGGCAGGCGGTTGGATGCTGCCACGTACAGTACTTCCCACATGAACGCAAGTCCGCAAGAAGAGGTTGCCGTTAAGGTTCTGGCACCAGCTGCCTCGGAACCGATGGCGGCGCTCATGGAGCTGTGCTCACTCTCCACGGGGATGAACTCGGTGTCCACCTGACCATTGGAGATCATGGAAGAAACAAACTGAGGAATCTCAGTGGAAGGCGTGATGGGGAATGCCGGCATCACGTCCGGATTGATCTGGCGAATGGCTTCCGCAACTGCCTCGTTACCAGACATTCTCTGGGGAATCCCTTTTACGTTCATCTTATTGTCCCTCCTTCATCTCGATGGCGCCGAAGGGGCAGGCCTTTACGCAGATACCGCAGCCCTTGCAGTGATCATAATCAAATTCTTCTCTTTTATTATTCTTTGCGAGAATGCAGCTGTCGGGGCAATACGGCACGCAAAGCAGACACTGCTTACACTTGTCCTTCAGCCATACGGGCGTATTGGTGCGCCACTGTCCCGTCATAAATCCCTTACTCGTTGCAGGCTCATGGATCTGGAGGCCCTCCGTCACGTCCTGCCAAGCTACGTGCTCATCAATTCTATCAGCTGAAAGTGCCATTAGCGTACCTCCTCCATTGCCAAGCGAAGCGCCTTCATGTTTCCTTCCAGCACCTCAGGCTTCTTTGCAAATTTATGTTCCAGGGATTCTCTCATCAGATTGATGAAGGTCTCCTGCTCAATGACGCCAGATACCTTCACGATCGCTGCGAGCATGGGTGTATTGGGGAAATACTTTCCCAATGTCTCATGACAAACCTTTCTCGCGTCGATGATGTGAACCTCGCCTTCATACCCCTTCAGGTGCGGAAGGATTTCTTCCTTCTCCTTCGTGGTATTGATCAAAATGGCACCTTCCTTTTTCAGGCCGGAGGTCACGTCAACCGACTCAAGGAGCGTATCGTCAACGACTACCACGTAATCCGGCTCGTAAATGTTGGAGTGCACGCGGATCGGCTTATCGCTAATTCGGTCATAAGCCGTAATGGGTGCGCCCATTCTCTCCGGGCCGTACTCAGGAAAGCCCTGTACGTGTTTGCCAAGCTGAAATGCCACGTCTGCCAACAGAAGCGCCGCCGTCTTGGCGCCCTGGCCACCGCGGCCATGCCATCTGATCTCCGTCAAACTGTTCATCTTCTCAAATCCCTTCTATTCTCTACCCTAATCCGATATGCTTATGGTTACCCGAGCATATACGAGGGACATTATACTATTTTTTTTATCATTAGTAAATAGCTTTTTTTCTTTTCAATTCAGGTTTCACGCAAAAAGGGCGACTTTCGTCGCCCTTAACCTCCAATATACCGATAGACTGGTTTGGGCAAACAGAGCCCAAGTCCCGACACGTCTGCGCCTTGCATGCGCCATCCGGCAAACTGCACTTCTAATTCCACGGGACCTGCAACGCCATCGCCTTCTTTCATCATTTCCCGCAAGTCAAATTCAGACTCTATGATCACCCTGGTTTTTCCGAAAGTCTCGAAGTAATACTTTCCTTCCGTCTTATCATAATTTCTAAAACTCACTTCATCAAAGCTCTTTGTTTCTGGGCCTAAAGCGTGAACGCCTTTTACTGCCGCAAGAAGCACTCCGGTTAGAATGACAATTGAAACGACTACGGTTGCCCACTTATTTTTCATCGCATCCACCTCTTTTCTATTCACAGTGTATCAAACAGGTTCCATTCTTTGTATATGCCATTCGTCATCTTCTTCAGACGGTGATGCGTGACATATGTCATAATCGGCAGGGATTCCTCTCCAAGGCGCTGCGTTGCCCGCCAAATACGGGCTCATGCAGGCGTGTCTCGCGCCATGCGGACCAATTGTCAAAAAAGACCCATGGCATATGTTTGCCATGGGTCTTTAGTATCACTTACTTAAAGTATTCAATTACAGCTGAGGGCCTGCAGCAACCAGTGCCTTACCAGCCTCATTGCCTTCGTACTTCTTGAAGTTCTTGATGAATCTCTCAGCAAGATCCTTTGCCTTGGTCTCCCACTCGGAAGCGTTAGCGTAGGTATCTCTGGGATCCAGAATTGCGGGATCAACTCCAGGAAGAGCGGTAGGAACCTCAAAGTCAAAGATGGGGATCTTCTTGGTAGGTGCGTTGTTTACGTCGCCATTTAAGATTGCATCGATGATGCCTCTGGTATCCTTAATGGAGATTCTCTTGCCGGTGCCATTCCAACCGGTATTTACAAGGTAAGCCTTTGCACCGCTCTTCTGCATCTTCTTAACGAGCTCCTCGCCGTACTTGGTAGGATGAAGCTCAAGGAATGCCTGGCCAAAGCATGCGGAGAAGGTAGGAGTAGGCTCGGTGATGCCTCTCTCGGTACCTGCCAGCTTTGCGGTGAATCCGGACAGGAAGTAGTACTGGGTCTGCTCGGGAGTCAGAATGGACACGGGAGGCAGTACTCCGAATGCATCTGCGCTCAGGAAGATTACGTTCTTCGCTGCAGGACCTGAGGAGGTAGGATTAACCTTCAGTACAATGTTGTTAATATGATCGATGGGGTAAGATACGCGAGTATTCTCGGTTACGGACTTATCATCGAAATCAATCTTGCCATCAGCAGCTACCGTTACGTTCTCAAGAAGAGCATTTCTCTTGATCGCATTGTAGATGTCAGGCTCAGACTCCTTATCAAGGCCAATAACCTTTGCGTAGCAGCCGCCCTCGAAGTTGAACACGCCGTTGTCGTCCCAGCCGTGCTCGTCATCACCGATGAGCAGTCTCTTGGGATCGGTGGAAAGGGTGGTCTTACCGGTACCGGACAGACCAAAGAAGATTGCGGTGTTCTCGCCCTTCATGTCGGTGTTTGCGGAGCAGTGCATGGAAGCAATGCCCTTCAGAGGCAGATAGTAGTTCATCATGGAGAAC
>JAFPRF010000258.1 GCA_017400965.1 Lachnospiraceae bacterium | reverse complement strand
GCTCTCGAGATTTCCGATGTCAAATCTTCTGCCGGGCATCTCGTACGCGTATACGCTGGTCTGGGTTGCGAGCCATGCGATAAAGCTTCCGGGCGCGTCAACGCCGCAGCCGCTCTCGATGCCCTTCTTCACAAGGGGCACGTCGGAAGCCTTGTAGATGTAGAAGGGCGGCGTACACCAGTTGCTCTTCGGCTCTGCGGGCTTCTCCTCCATGTTGAGGATCCGATCGTCTGCATCCACCTCAGCAACGCCAGTCTTACGCAGCTTATTCACGTCGGGCTCATAGTAGCGCATCACGCAGGTGCTGTCCTTCTTTCTCTGGTAAGCGATGTAATCGGTCAGGGAGAAATTGAGGAGGTTGTCGCCGGCGATAACGAGAAGGTCCTCGCTAAGGCCAAGGGAATCGATCGCGAACTGAATGTCGCGAACGGCGCCAAGGCGCGTCTCATTGGTCTCCGTTCCGTCGTCGAGAACCGTGATGGGAAGCTTATGGCCTGCTGCCCACTCCTCGAAATGCTTTGCAAACTTATGATTGCTGATGACAACGTAGCCATCTACCTCGCCGCTCTTATCGATATCTTCCAAAAGCCAGTCAAGAATGGTCTTGTCCTGCACCTTCAGCAGGGGCTTGGGGAAGTTCTCCGTCAGGGGATATAATCTCGTAGCGTATCCAGCCGCCAAAATCAAACACTTCATAATCTCGCTCCTATTCCGTCCGCAGACTCACATAAATGAAAACTGTATTTTCCCTTCATCTCAGCGAAGGCCGTCAAGTATTCACGCTCCACGCGCTCTGCGATCTGCTCTGCCTTTGCGGGATCAACGAGCGCCATGCAACAGCCCTTAAAGCCTGCGCCAGAGAATCGTCCGCCATAGATGCCGGGCGTCTCCGTCATGATCTCGTAGAGCCTGATCTGCTCGGGTGCGCCGCTCTCCCAATTGTGGATGCTGCTCCAACCAGATTCGAAGGAAAGCTTTCCGTATGCGTCGATGTCGCCTCTTCTCCAAGCCTCCGCGCCCGCTTCCACGCGCTTAAATTCGGTATACCAATGCTCGCAGCGCTTCGCCCAAGGAACGGGAAGCTTGTCCTTATATTCCAAATAGGTTTCGTAGCTGACGTCACGGGCGTTCGCCTGGGCGAATTTCCCGTATTCCATGCCGCTGAAGGCCTGCAATGCATACACGCCGGAACGAAGCTCGTCCACGCGCATGTTGTATTTGCTGCCTGCGAGACTGTGCTCGAGGCCGCTGAAGAAAATGGCGATCTTGTACGGCTTCATGGCAGGGTTTGCAGGGATCAGCTCGTAATGATTGTCCTTACAGTCGAGATACAGGAGCGCATCCTTACGGCTCAAGACCTCGCAAGATTGATCCAGCGTTCCGACGTTAATCCCAACGAAGTTTTTCTCTGCGTCGAATGCGATGTCGATGAGCTGACGGTCGGTGAGCTTAATGTTATTGACTTTTGCGAGCGCGTCGAGGAAGGCAAGGATGACTGCTGCCGAGGAGCTTAGGCCACCGATGGGGAGCGATCCTTCGATCACGCCGCAAAGTCCCACTGTCAGAGGATACTCCTTTGCCAGCGCCCAGGTTGCGCCGCGCAGGTAATCTGCCCAGTCTCCGGTCTTTCCGCCGATCTCGCGAATGTGCCACTGTGCACGCTTCGCGAACTGGAGGCTGCTCATCTCGATGACGCCGTTTTGCTTCGGGCTGTAGGCGATGTGGATTCCCTTGTCAATCGCAAAACCCGTGATCTTTCCAAGATTATGGTCGCTGTGCGCGCCGATCGGACAGATGCGGTAAGGCGAGAAAGCCAGGCCACTCGCATTTCTTCCGTAGATTTCCAAAAACCGTTCTTCACACTTCATAGAAATACCGATCCTTTACTGATTACAGGTTTCTGTTTTCGGGCTTTGCTTCAGGTCTCTTGTAGCACTCGAAGACTGCATCCACCTTTTCCTTGGGAAGCTTCGGGGTGATGAGGCTGACCACGGGTACGATGATAAGGCCAGCGAGCATTGCGAAAGCACCGCAGTTGATGGGCGACTGAAGTACCGTCGGGAAGGAGGGTCTTGCGAGCATGTTTGCGGTAAGAAGACCTGCGCCGAAGAGGAAGTTTACGAGTACGGCGATCTTGGTCACGCCCTTCCAATACATGCTAAGGATGAAGGGTGCAAGGAATGCTCCGGCAAGCGCGCCCCATGACACGCCCATGAGCTGTGCGATGAAGGTTACGTTGCTCTTGTACTGGATCACGGCGATCACAGCAGAGATCACGATGAATACTACGATGAAGATTCTCATGATGAAGACCTGGGTCTTCTCTTCCATCTTCTTAGCGATGGTGCCCTTGATCAGGTCAAGGGTCAGGGTGGAGCTGGAAGCCAGCACCAAAGAGCTCAAGGTGGACATGGATGCGGAAAGCACAAGGATCACAACAACCGCGATGAGGAAGGGACTGAGCTTTTCGATCATGGCGGGGATAATGGCGTCGAAGCCGACTGCCTTTACGTCAATGTCATAGAGTCTGCCGAAGCCGCCGAGGAAGTAGCATCCGCCAGCCACGACAAGTGCAAATGCGGTAGAGATAATGGTACCCTTGCGGATCGCTTCTTCGTTCTTGATGGCGTAGAATTTCTGTACCATCTGAGGAAGGCCCCAGGTACCAAGGGAGGTCAGGATCACAACGCAAAGCAGGCCGAAGGGATCGGGGCCAAAGAAGCTTGCAAACAGACCAGGCATGGTGGATACGTTCTCATCCGTCACTGTAGCGAGCTTCTCGTAAGCTGCCATAAAGCCGCCCTGGCTGGAAAGTACGGCGAGGATGACTGCCACGATACCAACCAGCATTACAAGGCCCTGGATGAAGTCGTTGATGGCGGTTGCCATGTAGCCGCCGGCGATAACGTAAATACCGGTCAGGATAGCCATTACAACGATGCAGACGGTGTAGTCGAGGTTAAATGCCATACCGAAGAGTCTGGACAGGCCATTGTAAAGAGATGCGGTATAAGGGATCAGGAACAGGAATACGATGATGGAGGATACGATCTTCAGCATCGGGGAGTTAAAGCGGGTGCCAAAGAATTCGGGCATCGTCTTACTCTCGAGGTGATGCGTCATGACACGGGTACGTCTTCCGAGGATAACCCATGCGAGCAGGGATCCAATGAAGGCATTGCCAAGGCCGATCCACGTGGAGGCCAGACCGAATTTCCAACCGAACTGTCCGGCGTAACCGACGAAAATAACGGCGGAGAAATAGGACGTGCCGTAGGCAAATGCGGTCAGCCAGGGGCCAACGCTTCTTCCGCCAAGGACGAATCCGTTAACGTCCGTCGCGTTCTTACGGCAGTAAATGCCGACGCCGATCATCACGCCAAAAAACAACAGTAACATCGCAATTTTGATAATCATTGGTTGTTCCTCACTTTCGTGCATAAACGCTTTAATGCGTTGCGCTTTAAACCATAACACTTTAAATTGATAAAGTCAAGAGGGCAATAAAAAAAGGCAAACCTTATCTCTTGTTTGCCTTGACTTTAGATCTAAAAACAGATATAATCGACATTGTTCTCGGGGTGTGGCTCAGCTTGGCTAGAGCGCCTGGTTTGGGACCAGGAAGTCGCAGGTTCGAATCCTGTCACCCCGATTTTTTCTTTTCAAATCTTATGCAACATGCATTCTTATCTTATCAATCTAAATAAGCAATGGTAAAGTGTATATCTCCAAAACGGTCTGTTTCCATAATGCAGTAGGAAGGCTTGCGGCCGTCCTGTCTCGGGTAAGAGAGACTGCCGGGATT
>JAFPRF010000257.1 GCA_017400965.1 Lachnospiraceae bacterium | reverse complement strand
TTTCCAGCCTTATGTCCTCCAAGGGGAATAGCGTCCACTCATATTCCCTTGCGAAGGACTCGAGTGCTTGAAACCATGCTTTCGTTCCCTTGATGGGCTCCGTAACGCCCCTGACTACGGGCTTTACGGAATATTTCTTAGGATCCCAGTCTTCGTAGAGGAGTCTGACGAAGAGCTGTTCCATGGTCATCTGCGAGACGCCGTAAACGTTTAGTTCTGGAAGAACTCCTGTGATGTAATTTAGGAGTACCTGATTGCTTCCGATGACGTAAAAGTCTTCTGGTTTGAATTCCAGATCATAGTTGTAAAGGATGTAAGAGATGCGGTGCATTGCAACCGTCGTCTTACCGGAACCTGCGGCTCCTTGAATGATCACGTTGTGCTGCGGCTTCTTTCGAATGACTTCATTTTGTTCTTGCTGGATCGTCGCGATGATCTCGCCGAGCACGGCCTTTTTATTCTTTGCAAGGTACTTCGTCAGCAGCTCGTCATTTGCCACCACGTCGCTGTCATAGAAATCCTTGAGGCGATCATTTTCGATCTCGTAGGTGCGCTTGCGCTTCAGGTCGATCAGAAACTTTCCCTCGCCCTTTACGCTGTAGCTCGTCTTACCAACGCTCGAATCGTAATACACACTGGCAATCGGTGCTCTCCAGTCGATGACCTCCGGATGGGCCGGATCCCTTGCGATCACTGATCGGCCGATGTAGAAGGATTCCTCCTTCTTTAAGTCTTCGTCCGTGAAATCGATCCTGCCAAAGTACGGTTTCTTCCTTGCCTGCGCTGCGCGCCGAAGCTCTTGGTTTGCCTCGCGGAATCTCGCATCCGCGTTGTGCCACATCGCCTGCTGTTCCTTGTCGTTCTCATCGAACTCTTCCTGCATGGCATGCAGCTCGCTCTCGAATCTTCGGACGTCCATCTTGACGTTCATGAGCTTTCGGTCCGCGATCCTAAGAATGTTTGCGAGGTTCTTCTCTTCGTCCTGCCTTGTGATCCCTGGTATTTGACTCATCAAATCCTCCTGTTTTTTCAGTGCAATCCATCATGTTTTCTGCCGGCAAAGAAGATGATAGCAAATTTCTAAAAATATTACTAGACTTTTTCTTTCGATTGTGTTACAGTATGTACTGTAGTCGTGCCTAAAAAAGCCATCCTCATAAAGGATGGCCTTTTTCATGCTCTTTTTTTCAATTATCCGATCTTTACGATCGCCTTCTTCGGGCATTTCTCCTTGCATGCACCGCAGCCGATACATTTCTCCTGATCGATGCTTGCGCAGAAGTTTTCCACCTTTACGGCGCCTGCCGGACAATTCTTCATGCAAAGGCCACAGCCGATGCAAGCGGTATCGCAGGCCTTCATGGCAACGGGACCCTTGTCCGTATTCTTACAGGATACCTCAAACTTACTCTCATACGGGATCAGGGAGATCAAGTGCTTCGGACATACCGCGATACATTTGCCGCAGGCCTTACACTTGTCCTTGTCCACTACGGCGATGCCGTTTACCACGTGTATCGCATCGAAGGGGCATTCCTTCACGCAAGTGCCATAGCCTAAGCACCCCTGGTGGCAGGCCTTCGGTCCGCCGCTCGGCACAAAGCTCATTATGCGGCAATCCTGCGCGCCATCATAGGCATACACTGTCTTCGCCTTGTCGCAGTCGCCCTGACAGTGTACAAACGCTACCATCTTCTTTCCGCTTCCGGCATCTACGCCCATGATTTCGCCGATCACTTTCGCGACAGGCTCTCCGCCCACAGGGCAGGCACCTACGGGAGCCTCTCCCTTTGCGATGGCAGCTGCAAGTCCAGAGCATCCCGCGTAGCCGCAGCCACCGCAGTTATTGCCGGGCAGGGCATTCAGCACTGCCTCTTCCTTCTCATCGACCTGTACGCGGAATTTGATGCCCGCGAGGCCTAAAAACAATCCGATAAAGATGCCGACTGCGGCAACGATGCCGGCGGCGATCAAAATACTCGTCACGTTCATGATAACCCTCCCGCCTTAAAGTAATCCGGAGAATCCGCAGAAGGCGATTGCCATCAGGCCCGCCGTCAGCAACACCATTGGCATGCCCTTAAAGCTTTCCGGTACGTCGTTGTACTGCGTCTTCTCGCGAATGCCAGCCAGGATAATGATGGCCACGGTAAATCCAACTGCGGTGCCAAAACCGTTGACAATACCGGTGAGGATCCCATATTCCTTCTGCACGTTGGTCAGGGCCACGCCAAGCACGGCGCAGTTGGTCGTGATCAGCGGAAGGTACACGCCAAGGGCCTCATAGAGCGCAGGCGAGGTTTTCTTTAGGAACATCTCCACGAACTGCACCAGCGCCGCGATCACGAGAATGAACACGATGGTCTGCAGATATTCAATGTGGAGCGGTACCAAAAGGAACTTGTAGATCACGCCTGCAACGGCGCTGGCCAGCGTGATGACAAAGATCACGGCCACGCCCATGCTGGAGGCGGTCTTCACCTTCTTCGAAACGCCAAGGAAGGGACACAGTCCAAGGAACTGGCTCAGCACCACGTTGCTCACCAAGGAGGAACTGATGAGGAGGATCAATAAATCTTTCATGCTTGTCATTTCTCCTCTCCTCCCTTCTTTTCCTCTTTCTTCTCTGCCTCAGGCTTTGCCTTTGCGTCAGTCTTCGCGTCGGTCTTCGCGTCTTTCTTTGTGTCGTAAAAGCGCTTCGAACAGCCTTCTTCCTTACAGTTCATGCAATCCTCATTGCAGCCGGACTGGATCTTCGCGGCCTTGTCTGCCTTGCCAGCCTTCTTTAAGCGAATGCGTATATAGTTTTGCAATGCCGTCAGCGCTGCCAGTACAAAGAACGCGCCAGGTGCCAATACAAAGATGTTAATGGGCACGTAGGACTTCGGCAGTACCATGGTATCAAAGATCTTTCCTGCGCCGAGCAGCTCTCTCACTGCACCGATACAGGTGAGTGCGAACGAAAAGCCAAGGCCCATGCCGAGGCCGTCAAAGAAGGACGGGATGGGCGGATTGGAATACGCGTATGCTTCCGCTCTGCCAAGGATGATGCAGTTTACAACGATCAGCGGAATGTAAATGCCGAGCGCTGCGTTAATGTCAGGCAGATACGCTTCCATCAGGAACTGTACAACCGTTACAAACGTCGCGATGATAACGATGAACGCAGGGATTCGAACGCGGTTCGGGATCACCTTGCGAAGGAGTGAGATAATGAGATTACTCATCATTAAAACTGCCGTCGTCGCGAGGCCCATACCGAGGCCGTTCATGGCGGAGGTTGTTACCGCCAGGGTCGGACACATGCCGAGCATGAGTACAAACGTCGGATTTTCCTTAAAGAGACCATTGACGAGGCGATTCCATGGCGAGTCTGCTTTTTTCTTCGGATTACTCATTGTACTCACCTCCGATCTCCTGTGCCATCTTCAGCGCACCGTTGACCGCATTTGTTACGGCCTTCGTCGTGATGGTTGCGCCGCTGATCGCGTCAAGTTCATATTCTTCCGTTGCGCCATTTTTCGTATACTGGAACTGATCCACGGCCTTATTATGCAATTGAGGGACCAGGACCTCCTCTGCACGCATGCCAAGTCCAGGCGTCTCAGAAATCGAGAGGATGGAAACGTCACTTAATACAAGATCTCTCGTCACGCCAACATACAATACGATATTGCCGCCATAACCTTCCGAAGATGTCGTTTCAATGACGTAACCCAGGGTTTCGTCTGCATCCCCTACGGCACGAAATACCTTACCGATGGAGACGCCATTACCAGCTAGTTCCTCTTTCAAGTAGAGGCTGGGCTCAATTTGCTTTTGTTCGAACATCGCGTTGTCATACTGCGAGAAAACTTCTTTGCAAGCGTTCTGTATCGCCAATTCCTGCTGTACGCGGATAGGTTCCTTGGTAAGTTCATGTACGTAGCCAAGGAGGAGTCCGGAAAGCAACGTAATGACAGTCAGGATCAATGCTTCCTTGAGCATTGTTTTTGTTTCCTTACTTTCCATTTTTCTTGCCCCCCTTTCCCCCGAAAGGAACGGGTCTTGTTACTTTCTCGATCAGTGGAACGAGGAGGTTGCCGAGAACGATCGCGAAGGATACGCCCTCTGCGCCAGGTCCGAAGAATCGGAAAATACCTGTCATGACGCCGAGGAAAATGCCATATACGTACTGGCCCTTTACGGTAATGGGTCTCGTTACGTAATCGGTTGCCATGAAGAACGCGCCAAGCATCAGTCCGCCGCCGGCGAGCTGCGCAGAAAGGAACGCGGGCTCAAAGCCATGACCGCCAAAGATCGTTGCGAAGATTGCAAACGAAACGATATAGCTGCCAGGGATGCGAAGGTCGATCACGCCCGCGAGAAGCAAAATGCAGGCACCGATCACGATCGCCATCATAGAGGTCTCACCGATGGTACCGGTGGTCTTACCGATGATCATGTCGAAGACGCTAACGCTTTCACCGGCCTTGATCAGAGCCAGCGGCGTTGCACCCGTGTAGGCATCCAGCGCACCCTTACCGGTGCTGATAAAATCGGTCATCTGCTTTGGGAACGAGATCACCAAAAAGCATCTCGCTGCCAGCGCGGGGTTCATGAAATTCTGACCAAGCCCGCCAAAGAGGCACTTTACGACCAGGATCGCAAAAACGCTGCCGAGTGCTGCCATCCAAAGCGGGATCGTCACGGGAAGGTTCATGCCAAGAAGCAGTCCCGTTACCACGGCCGAAAGGTCCGTGATCGTCATTTTCTTTTTGTAAAGTCCGAATAAAAACTCCGTTAGTACCGCGGAGGCAATGGATACCAAAAGTACCAGCGCCGCACGCGCGCCGAAGTTATAAATGCCAAATCCAGCCGCAGGAAGCAGGGCGATCACCACCAGCATCATGATGCTGGAAGTCGACGAAGCTGAGCGAACGTGTGGATTCGATGATACGTGATACTGTGCACTCATGTCGTCTGTCCTCCTACTTTTTTCTCTTTGCGAGTTGGATCTTTCGCATGGATTTGATCTGCTGCGTCAGCGGACGCTTCGCGGGACAGATAAAGCTGCAGCACCCGCACTCGCAGCACTCCATGCCGTTTAATTCAAGGAATGTCTCTTCATCAAAATGCTCGGCTGCATCTGCCAGTCTGCTCGGCATCACGCGTCCGGGGCAAACCTCCAGGCATCGTCCACAATTGATGCAAGGTCCCGGCTCGCTGGCTGCGACCTCATCCTTTGTAAAGGCGAGCAGCGCCGTACTCGTCTTCGTCACGGGAATGTCCGTGCTGTAGATCGCATTGCCCATCATGGGGCCGCCGCAGATGATCTTCTCTGGCTGCTCCTTAAAACCGCCTGCCGCCTCAAGGATCTCCGTGTAGCTCATGCCCGTGGGCACCTTATAGTTCCGAGGGTCCTTCACGGCATCGCCCGTCACGGTCACGATACGCTCCATCAGCGGCACGCCCTCGAGAACGGCTCTCTCGATTGCCGTGATCGTATCGACGTTATTCACGATGCAGCCCACGTCTGCGGGAAGCATGGAGGAATTGATCTTTCGGCCTGTGGTCGCAAAGATCAGGGACCGCTCACCGCCCTGCGGGTATTTCGTCTGCAGCGCTCGTACGCTGATCCTCGTCTCGTTTCTCGTAAGGTCCTTTAGGATCTTGATGCAATCCGGTTTGTTGTCCTCCACTGCGATAATGCCCTGTGCCTTATCGAATAAAAGAAGCATGATTTTCAGGCCATTGACCAATTTCTCAGGCTCCTCGATCATTCTGCGATAGTCGCTGGTCAGGTAGGGTTCACATTCCGCGCAGTTCGCGATCACGTACTCGATCTTGTCGGGATCCTTCGGTGAGAGTTTTACGTGGGTCGGGAAGCCCGCGCCGCCCATGCCGACGATGCCTGCCTCCTTTACGCAATTTAGGATGTCCTCCTTCGTCGCGTTCTGTATGTCTAACGGCTGGTATTCCACTTCCGTATTCTGCCCGTCATTTTCGATGATGATGCTCATCACCTCGTCACCGGATGCCACGCGTCTAGGCTCAATGGCCTTTACCGTACCGGATACGGAGGAATAAATGCATGCGGAAACAAAGGAACCAGCCTCAGCGATCTTTTGTCCGCGAAGAACGGTATCCCCTTTTTGTACAAGGGGCTTGGCCGGCGCACCAATGTGCTGGCTCAAGGGAAAGACGCAAACCGAACCCGCTTTTAATTCCGTGATTGGCTTGTCTTTGGAAAGTTCCTTGCCGTCATAAGGGTGAATGCCACCCACAAATGTCAGCTTTGCCATTGAAGCAAATCTCCTTTCGGCGTGATTAAATCATTATTACATGATTTTTTTCAATAAACATACTATCATAATTCCCAGAATTTTGCTATACTAAAAATCGCAATCCCTGAAAGGAATTTGGAGTCTTGAAAGCGCTTACAAATACACTCGAAAATTTAAGGCTGAGGTATCCCTTGGAAAACCTGTGCTCTCTGTCAGATGCTCTGTTTTTTGACATCGAGACCACGGGTTTTACGGCGCGTTCCTCCAGCCTTTATTTGATTGGATGCGCTTATTATGAAGATGACCAATGGCATATCAAGCAATGGTTCGCCGAAGGCCCTTCGGAGCAAAAAGAAATCCTCGAAGCCTTCTTTTCCTTTGCGAAAACCAGGCGCTTTTTGGTGCATTTCAATGGCAATCGCTTTGACCTGCCTTACCTGGCGCAAAAGAGCATGCAGCTTGACGTCACCGACCCCTTGGGTGATTTCGATGGTATCGACGTCTATCGGCTGATTTACCCTTATAAGGCGTTCTTACATTTAGAAAACCTGAAGCAAAAGTCTTTAGAGCGATTTCTCGGCGTTGACCGAGATGATAAATATTCAGGTGGTGAGCTCATTTCCGTCTATCAGGAATATGTTGGCAACCCAACGAAGGAAGCGCTGGATCTTCTGCTTTTGCATAATGCTGAGGATCTGGAAGGCATGCTGCAAATCCTTCCCATGCTCTCCTATGCTGACCTATTTAATGACACATTACAGGTCCAAAAGGTGCAGTACAATCACTATTCGGATGAGAACGCCGAAAGCAAATGTGAACTCCTCATTAAGGCCAATCTCCCGCAGGCCATTCCAAAGAGCCTTCGCGTAAATTCGGATGGTTGCTTTGCGATGCTGGAAGGTGAGGACCTTACGCTGCGTATTCCTGTTTTTGAGGGCGAGCTCAAGTACTTTTACGAAAACTATAAAGAGTACTACTATCTCCCCAAGGAAGACATGGCGATGCATAAAAGCGTAGCCTCGTTTGTTGACAGGCAGTTCCGCGAACCCGCAAAGGCCTGCAACTGCTATACCAGAAAGATTTCTGCATTCTTACCGCAATGGAGCTGCGCCCATGCACCAGTATTTCAAATAGACTACCAAAGCGCCGATCTCTTTTTAGAGCTCACAGAGGAGCGCAAGAAGGACCGCGCGTTCTTTGCGGCCTATGCTACACATGTCCTAAAACACATTGCCTCGTGTCTCTCGTAATACTTATTTCTGATAAAAGAAGGAATTCATCCTCTGATAACCGATCTCTTTATAATCCATGATCTGTTCCGTACTGCCGATAAAGAAGGTCCCGCCGGGCGCGAGGCACTTGTAGAATCTGCGGAACAGATCTTCTTTTGTTTCTTCGGTAAAATAGATCAGCACGTTTCTGCAGACCACCAAATGGCAATCCACGGGATAGGAATCCTTTAAAAGGTCATGCTTTTGGAAAGTCACGCGGCTCTTGATCTGGTCACTGATCTTATACGCGCTTCCCACCTTCGTAAAATACTTCCTCTTAAACTCCTCAGGGACATTCTCGATACTCTTTTCGGTATATAATCCCACCTTCGCTTTCTCGAGGCACTGTTTGTCCAGATCCGTTGCGAGAATACTGATATTAAGGAGTGGCATGTGCTTGGACAACACCATCACCAAGGAATAGGGCTCATCCCCCGTCGAGCAGGCAGCGCTCCAAATCTTCAGGCGTTTTCCAAACTTTTCGATCAAGTAAGGTACCACCTTCTTATCCAAAAAGTCCCACTGCTCCGGATTGCGATAAAACTCCGAGACATTGATGGTCATGTAACTCAGGAATTCGTCAAACAGATCCTTTTGGTCCTTCATGGCTAGAATGAACTTATCATAGCCATTCAGTCCCTTATTACGGATCAGCGTGTCAAGCCTGCGCTTCATCTGCCGTTCCTTATAGCAGTTAAGGTCGATGTCCGTGAGCTTCAATATTTCCCTTTTGAAATATTCGTAATCATAATACGTTGCCATACGTAACCCCACAACAAAGTTTAAAACCGAAAGAGCTGCCAGAAACTGGCAGCTCCTTATAGGCTTATTCTTATTCTTCGGATGCGATCACTGCATCAATGTCAACGGGAACTACGTCTCCGTCATCCTCTGCCTTAGGCTCGGGAGCATACATTGCCTTGATGCTCAGGGAGATCTTCTTGTCAGCTTCGTTGAAGTCAACCACCTTTGCGGTGATCTCCTGGCCAACGCTGAGTACATCTGCGGGCTTCTCAACATGCTCCTTAGCGATCTGAGAAACGTGAAGCAGTGCGTCGACGCCAACCTCAAGCTCTACGAATGCACCGAAATCGGTCATTCTTGCAACCTTACCGGTTACTACGTTGCCAACTGCATACTTGGAAGCTGCATCCTTCCAAGGATTTGCATCGTCAAACTTTAAGGAAAGAGCGATCTTGTTGCCGTTGATCTCCTTGATCAGGACCTTACGGGTCTCACCAACCTTGAAGACCTTCTTAGGATGCTCGATGCGTCCCCAGCTCATCTCGGAAACGTGAAGCAGCCCGTCTGCGCCACCGAGATCGATGAATGCACCAAAATCGGTAATGTTCTTTACAACGCCTTCTACTACGTCGCCCTCATGGATTCTCTCGAACAGAGCCTTCTGCTGCTCTGCTTTCTTCTCCATCAGAAGGCTTCTGCGGTCGCCGATGTAACGACGTCTCTTAGGATTGTACTCGCTGATAATGAACTCGATCTCCTGGCCAGCGAACTTGGTCAGATCCTTCTCATAGGAGTCAGAAACCAGGCTAGCAGGGATGAAGATGCGAACTTCGTCAACGATCACGGAAAGGCCACCGTCAAGTACCTGAGATACGGTAGCTTTGAGAACCTCCTTATTGTTGAAGGCCTCCTCAATTCTCTTGTTACCTCTGTCGGCTGCGAGTCTCTTATAGGTCAGGGAAACCTGACCTTCGCCGTCATTCACCTTGAGGACTTTAACCTCCATGGTGTCGCCAACCTTAACGGCCTGGGTGAGATCTACGGAAGAGTCATTGGAATATTCACTCTTCGGCAGAATTCCGTCAGACTTGTATCCGATGTTCAGCACGATCTCGTCGGGCTTCACGTCAATGACCTTACCTTCAACTACCTCCCCAGTATGAATTGTCTTGAAAGATTCTTCCAGCATTTGTTCAAAAGTTAATTCTGACATAATTTTGAACCTCCTCAATTAATTTGTTTGGGGTGGAAGCCCCCGCAGTAATACCCACTAGGCGAACAGTTGTCGGCAGTACCAGACGCAAGTCATCCAGTGTCTGTATATAATAGGTTCCCGCACATTCCGAGCTGCAGATCTCGTACAGCTTTCTTGTATTCGAACTGTGCTTGCCTCCTATTACGATCATCACGTCAGCCTTTTTTGCGAGTTCTCTCGCCGCACGCTGTCGTTCTTCCGTTGCGTTACAGATAGTGTTCACAACGGTACCATTATAACCTCTATCATGAAAAATTTCAACTAAATTGTCAAATTTGTTGTAATTAAATGTGGTCTGCGCCACTAATATTCCTTGCTTTTTGTCATCAAAGCTTAATTCTTGCGCTTCTTCGAGAGTTTCCACGACTTTCGCCTCGCCATGGCACCAACCTCTGATCCCTTCGACCTCTGGGTGCCCGGGATTACCTGCGATAAAAACTTGGTTTCCGTTTCGGCTTCCCTCTTCGACGATCCGATGGATCCTCTTCACAAAGGGGCAGGTTGCATCCACGCACTCGATGCCTTTTTGTTCCAAGATGTCGCAGATCTCTTTGGGAACGCCATGGGCCCTGATCACAACGGCGGTGTTCTCTCCTGCTTCTAGCGCGAGAAGTTCCTCTTTCGAGTTCAGAACGCGGACGCCCTGTGCCTCAAGCTCGCGGACGACTTCTTCGTTGTGAACGATGGGGCCGTAGGTGTAGATGGTCTTACCAGTCTTTAGTTGCTCTTGCACGGTATCCACCGCGCGTTTGACGCCGAAGCAAAATCCGGCGCATTTTGCAAGTTCTACGTTCATGGGGTCTCCGGAAGTACTCGGGGGCGATCATCTGGGACTCTTCTCACTAGACCATGTCGCAGGCTTTGCCTGCGATCCTGAGCGTAGCGAAGGACGTGCCGCAGGGCACGCTTTGACCTGAAAAGAGTCCCAGATGCTTCCCCCTCGAGGTACTGGTTTCTCTAGTTTTCCTCAGCAAGAGCAAGGATTTTCTCAACGACTTCGTCGATAGTCATATAAGAGGTGTCTACTAAAATCGCGTCGTCAGCCTGTTTTAAGGGAGATATCTCTCTGTGCATGTCGCGGTAGTCGCGTTCTTCGATGTCGGCTTTAATTTGAGCGAAGTCGCATTTCTGACCCTTGGCGATGAGTTCATCGAAACGGCGCTTTGCGCGGACTTCGCTACTTGCAGTCAGATAAATCTTCAGATTAGCATTGGGCAGAACGACTGTGCCTATGTCACGACCATCCATGATCAGGTCTGTCGTCTTTGCAAGCGCCTGTTGTTTTTCCACAAGCTTTGCACGGACCTCTCCAATAACGCTGATCGTGGAAGCCATGATTCCAACCGCTTCCGTGCGGATAAGACCATTTACGTTCTCGCCGTTCAGATATACCACTTGCTGGCCATCCTCCTGGCCAAGCGTCACATTCGCGTCAGCGCACTTTGCGATGATTGCTTCCTGGTCTTTCGGATCCACGTTCTCACGGATCATGAACAGTGCCATGGCGCGGTACATTGCGCCGGTATCCACGTAAATGATTCCTTTTTTCTTTGCCACGAGCTTTGCGATGGTACTCTTTCCTGCGCCCGCGGGTCCGTCAACCGCAATATTGTAACTCATAATTTTTATCCCTTTCTATTTATCGGCAAAAGCATTCGCTTTTATTACTTCTCTGCCGCAGATTTTCCTGCCAAATATCCCGTCGACCAGGCGATCTGCAGATTGAATCCTCCAGTCATGGCATCGAGGTCCAGTACCTCACCAGCGAAGTACACGCCCGGCATCACCTTAGATTCCATCGTGGACGGGTTCACCTGCTTTACGGAAACGCCGCCCTGGGTAATGATCGCTTCCGCGAAATCTCTCGTTCCCTTGACTGTCAGCGGCAAATTCTTAATGAGTTTTCCAAATTGTTCCCGCTCCTCACGGCTGATCTCCGAGACCTTCTTATTCGGGTCAATACCCGAAAGGCGGATCATGATTGGAATGAGCTTGGAGGGGAATAACGCCCCAAGACTATTTTGAAAATGCTTGGCTTTGTTTTCCTCAAATTCACGAAGGAGCCTGCGGTCTAGTTGTTCTGCGTCAAGCGCTGGTTTTAAGTCTATGGAAAGCAGCGTCTCCGAACTTTCCTCTTTCTTTTTCGAGGCCGCATAATAAAAGCTGCTTGCAGATAAAACCAAAGGTCCTGTCACGCCAAAGTGCGTGAACATCATCTCGCCGAAGCCATCATACAATACCTTTTTCCCGCGGGTCATCTTAAGACCCACGTTCTTTAGTGACAGTCCCATGACCTCCTCCGGCCACTTTTCCTTTGTCTCCAAGGGAACCAATGCAGGATGGCGCTCCGTGAGTTCATGTCCTAGTTTTTCAGCGAAGACATAGCCGTCGCCCGTAGAGCCCGTACTGGGATACGAAACACCGCCCGTACAGATAATGCAGGCATCTCCACTTACAAGTTCTCCGCCAGAAAGCCGTACTGCCTTGAATCCAACCTCGTCACAGACAATTTCTTTTACGCCAGTATTTAGCTTTACTTTTACGCCAGCCCTGTCAAGGAGTCTTTTGAACGCCCCGATCACGTCAGAAGAATGATCTGAAACCGGGAACACTCTGTCGCCGCGCTCAATCTTTAGCGGGCACCCTGCCTTCTCCAATAGCTCCATCACAGACCGATTATCCCAAGTATAAAAAGCACTGTATAAGAACTTGCGGTTCGTGCAGACATTTTGGAATAATACCTCTATGTCCTCCGCCGCATTGCAGACGTTGCATCTGCCCTTACCCGTGATAAAAAGCTTCTTTCCCAGCTTTTCATTTTTTTCAAATAGCGTCACTTCGCTGCCGCTGATCGCTGCTTCATATGCCGCCATCATGCCGGCTGCGCCGCCGCCGATCACAATTACCCGCTTCATTTTATCCACCATTAAACGCTCATAAAGGATCTGCAGATATTTTGTAAAAGTTCTTTAGTCTCTTCATCAGAGAGATCATAATCCCCAGTCATCGTCATGCAGGCTGCGCCATGAATAAAGATCCACAGCTTCATAAACAGTCCGCTCGGATTCTTACAGCCCTGTGCCGTCGCGATCTGAATCTCCGTCCGCACGTTCTCCGTATTGCCATTTAAGATTTCATAAAAGGATTTCTTTTTCTTCTCTCCTACAAACAAGATCCGAAAGAGTTCCTTCTCCTGTTTTGCGAACGCAATGTAGGCCAGGCCCAGATTACAAAACGGCAGTTTTTCCGTACGCGGATACATGCGATAGAATTCCTGAAAAGCAAGGGCTGCACGCTCATAAACACCGTCCATGAGCTCCTCCATGTTTTGAAAGGTGCGAAAGATCGGCTGCGTGGAACACTTTGCCTGATCCGCCACGTTTCTCGC
>JAFPRF010000256.1 GCA_017400965.1 Lachnospiraceae bacterium | reverse complement strand
CCTCAGGGCGCCAGAGTCACCGTCGCTTACATGACGGAGTTTTTCTCTACCACCCCCGTCCGCGAGCATGAAAAGCTCGACGGCCTCTGGGCAGATGGCCTGCGCACCTATCCCATCTGTGGCAACTTTAAGGACGTCTACTGCGACGACCTAAAGGATGCCGAGAAGAAGTATTCCCTCGATGACATGACCGCCTTCGTGGTCGACTGCATCGATACCTACCAGCCCCAGATCGTCGTGACCCACGACTTTAACGGCGAATATGGCCATGGCTTCCACATGCTTACCGCCAAGGCCGTCGCACAGGCCCTCGAGCAGGCCAACTACGACGTACCCAAGGCCTACTTCCACCTTTACGGCGAAAACAAGCTCCACATGGACCTGCGCACTCCCATTGAATCCCTCGGTGGCAAGACCGCCCTCGACATCGCCAAGGATGCCTATCTGCAGCACAAATCCCAGCAATGGTGCTGGTTTTATGTCTCTGACACCTATAAATACAGCGTCGCCGACTTCGGCCTCTACAAGACCACCGTCGGCGAAGACGAAAATCCCACCATGCTCGACCACCTGACCCTGCGCGCCGAGCAGGAACGCATTGAAGAAGAGGCCCGCCGCGAAGCCGAGCGCCTCGAACAAGAACGCCTCGCCGCTGAGGCAGCCGAAGCCGCTGAAAAAGAAAAGCTCGCCAAAATTGACGAGCAACTCGCTGCCTTCCAGGCTGAGGCCGAGGCCAATGCCCTCCAAGCCTCAGCAGAACTACAACAACTCGAGAAGGACATGCATTCAGCCCAACTCAAAACAACTATTCTTTTCGCAATCATGATTGTGCTGCTTCTCTCCTGCATGGGCTTTATCATCTGGAGAGCCAGACGTCAATAGATACCTCGAGGGGAGAGCACGCGTAACCTCTCTCAGGTCCGTATTCGACGTCGGTACTTAGGCGGCGTATTTTGACGCCTTAGTATCCGCTACGTCGAATTACGGAGTGCGAACGTACCTGAGAAAGGTTACGCGCGCTATGCCCCGAGGCCTTCAGTTACCTATGTTTACTCCAAACCAGCGGCGAGAACAGTACGATCATGGGCAGGAGCTCCAGACGGCCAGCGAGCATGTCGAAGCTGAGCACGACCTTAGAAAAGACGCTAAACTGGCTGAAGTTCCCCGCAGGGCCGACCATGTTCAGGCCCGGTCCGATATTGTTGATCGTCGCGGCAATAGCCGTAAAATTCGTTGTAAAATCAAAATTATCTAAACTGATCAGCAGCAAACTCCCCGCATACAACAGGAAATAAATCACCACAAATACGTTAACGGAACGAATCGTCTCATGTTCCACAACGCGCCCGTCAATCTTGATCGTTTTCACGCCGTGCGGATGCTTTAACGTAAAGATCTCCTTGACCGCCGTCTTTACCATGATGATGATTCGCGACACCTTCATGCCGCCGCCCGTCGAACCCGCGCACGCGCCGCAGAACATCAGCGCCACAAGGATCGCACAGGAGAATGCAGGCCACTGGTTAAAGTCCGTCGTTGAAAATCCCGTCGTCGTGATAATCGAACCTACCTGGAAGAACGAATGCTTCAAGGCCTCCAGGGGATCCGGGAAAATGTGCCGAATGTTGTAAGCGATGAGAAGCCCGCTGGCCAGGATGATGCCAAAGTAGGTCTTTAGCTCCTCTGAATGCCAAATGTCCTTAAACCGCTTCACCAAAAGCAGATAATAAATGTTGAAGTTTACGCCGAACAGGATCATGAACACCGTAATGATCCACTGCTGCGAAGATGCATAGGCGCCTGCGCTCGAATTTAGGATGCCAAAGCCGCCGGTTCCCGCCGTCGCCAGGCTTAAATTCACCGCGTCGAAAGGCTTCATGCCCGCGATCATAAGGAGCACCATCTCGGTCACCGTCAGCACCGTGTACACGCCGTACAGGATCATGGCCGTGTTCTTTACGCGCGGAACTAGCTTTTCCACCGAGGGACCCGGGCTCTCCGCTTTCATCAGGAACATGACGTTGCCGCCGCGCAGAGGGAACACCGCCAGAACGAATACCAAAACGCCCATGCCGCCGATCCAGTGCGTAAAGCTACGCCAGAAAAGACAGCACTTCGAGAGCGCCTCCACGTCATTCAGGATCGACGCACCTGTCGTCGTAAAGCCCGAAATTGCCTCGAACATCGCGTCCTCAAAGCGAGGGATCTCCCGACTGATAAAGAACGGCAATGCGCCGAAAAGAC
Source organism: Lachnospiraceae bacterium (assembly GCA_017400965.1). Lineage (GTDB taxonomy): Bacteria > Bacillota > Clostridia > Lachnospirales > Lachnospiraceae > Acetatifactor. The sequence goes on along the minus strand of JAFPRF010000256.1, from coordinate 3,741 downwards.
TCATTGCGATCCAGCAGACTGCCACGCTGACAAAGCCCTCCGTCGCGTAGAAATCCGTGCGCTTGGGCTTGCGGATAACCATCAGCCCGCCCAGAACCATGCAGGCCACTGCGCAGATCAGAAACGAAACCGCGCTCTGCTCGCCGCAAACGAAGCCGATGATCATGGGCAAGAGCAAAAATAAACTTTCAAAGCACAGTACGGCGCCGAGCACGTACCGTATCATGGAATGATTCATGTCTCGTTACTCCTCCAGCACGTCTCCCGCATCCTGCAGTCCCAGGTGCGTTGTCACAACGATCACGGAGTCTCCCGGAAGGATCTCCGCCTGGCCGTCAGGGATGATCAGCTTATCATTTCGAATGATCGCGCCGATCAGAAGACCCTTTTTCCTCTTCATCTGGCGAAGGGGAATCCCGGCAATCTTGGAATTCTCCGTGATGACAAATTCCAAAGCCTCTACCTTATCGTCATACATGCGGTAAAGGGTTTTTACGTTGCTGCCAATGGAGTTTTTCGTTGCTCTCGAATAACGCAAAATCTTCTGCGCCGTCAGGAGCTTCGGATATACCACGCTGTCGATGTCCAGGTTGTGGATCACCTCGTTCAGCTGCTCGCGGTTGATCTTCGTGATAACCTTGCGGCTCACCTTCTTCTTTGCCATGAGCGACAGGAGGATGTTCTCCTCGTCCATGTTGGTGAGGGCCACAAAGGAGTCCATGGTGTCGATGCGCTCCTCCTTTAGGAAGGTTTCGTCGCTGCCGTCACCATTGATGATGGTCGCATGCGGCAGTTCCTCGGAAAGCAGCGTACAACGATCCGGGTCCTTTTCGATGATCTTCACGGCGATGCCCAAGTTATCGAGCATCTTCGCGAGATACAGCGTGATCTTACCGCCGCCGACGATCATCGTATTCTTTGCGCGGTTCGTGTTCATGTTGATCTTCTCGAAGAAGGCCTTTGCCGACTTTCTCGAGGTCACAAGGGAGACGTTATCTCCGGATTTCAGAACAAAATTACCATCAGGGATCGAGACCTGTCCCGCGCGGTCTACGGCGCAGATCAGGAAGTCGCCGCCGATCATGACGTTCACTTCCTTCAGAGCCTTTCCGTCGAGCTTACAATCCTCCGGAATGCGGAAACGGATCATCTCCACCTTGCCGCCGGCGAAGGAGTCGATGCCGAGGGCGCTCGGGAATCCAAGGAGCGATGCGATCTCGGAGGCTGCAGTCTGCTCCGGGTTAATGATCATGGACAGACCAAGCTCACGCTGTAAGAAGCGCTTTTCCTGACTGTACATGGGGTTGCGGACTCTCGCGATGGTCTGGCACTTGGATGCCTTCTTTGCGATGATGCAGCAAAGGAGGTTCAGCTCGTCGTGCTCCGTCACGGCAATGAGAAGGTCCGCGGATTCGATTCCGGCCTCCTTTAAGACACTGGCACTGGCGCCATTGCCGACCATGCCCATAACGTCATAGTCCGTGGCGAGTTGCCGAACGACGTCCGATTTTACGTCGATCACACAAATATTGTTATCTTCCTGACTTAGGCTTCTGACAAGGGCCGATCCGACCTTGCCGCCGCCCACGATCACGATATGCATGAGATTCCCTCCAACTAGATTGTTTTATTTGATCTGCTTGATCTTCAGCGCAACGCCCGTTAAGAATTCCGTATCAGGGAACATGCTGGCCATCGTCATGCGAAGCTCATCCGTATCCTTCGCCGCGAAATCCTTTTGCACGATGGCACTTGCAGACGTCGCGACAATGCCCTCATCGTTTCCCACAAAGGAAACCGTTAAGGGACAAGCGTCCTTGTAAACATAGATCAGTATCTTTTTACAGCCCTTCATGTCCGCATCGACATAGGCCTTGCCCGTACTGAGATAGCTTAGGAGCGCGACGGTTTCCGCCTTACTGTTTCCAATGCGATAGTTGAGTACGGTCATGTAGGTGCTGACCATGCGGTTCCTTAAGTCCTCCTGGAGCGCCTCCGACATGCCATCCAGCGATAGTCCCTCTGAGGTCGCTTCCTTGAAGATCAGGGCGATGAGTTCATCCGTCATGGTGATCTCATAAATCTTTTCCGGCTCCGTGTAATCTCCTTCTGAGAGAAGCTTATACGCTTCGGTTTCGAGCATTGTACTGGAACCTATGATCTCTATGTAATTCTCATTGTGCAGCTTCTCTAACATGAGGCCAAGGACGTCCAAACCCTTGTTGACCATGCGTTCAGAGAGTTCTTCCTCTGACGGGCCCTTTGATGGTGTCTGCTCCTCAATGGATTCCCGGATGCTCTCGTCCTTGCTTTTTGAGTCGCTGTCGCCGCAGCCGCTAAGGCCAAGCGATAAGGAAAGGATCGTCGCCATGGTGATGGCTTTGATCTTTGTAAATACTGTCTTGTTTTTCATGTAGTCCTTTCTAGTAAGGATATTCATATTCGAAGGTCGCTTGATCCGTCACGGTCGCAAAGACCTTCTTCCCCCCTATCCAAAATTCATAGGCCGCCTTACAGGTGGCGCTCTCATGGATCGTTCGAACCATGCTGCCGCTCACCGGCGCGCGAAGCGCTTTTCCGGCCGCCTCTATAAGGCGCACCTTTAAGGTATACTTGCCCTGCTGAATGATCGCGCCGCCATCACGGATCTCCTTTGCGGAGGCTCCCAGATAAGTCGCGATGCGATATTCCTTGCCTTCCCAAAAGATAAAGCCGATGATCCCGGTGAAGCGAAAACCTGGGAACGGAATGTCCGCCACGGAAAGCATCAGTGAGCCATCACTTGGCAAAAAGGTCTGCGTCCAAAGATATTCCTTCGGAAAGGACCTTCCCGTGTCGCCCTCCCAATAGCCTCTGGCGTTCTCGAAGACGAACTCCTCTCCGTTCACGGTGATCTTTCCGTTTACGAGATGGGACATGCTGCCCACCATGTGCCTGCACTCCATGAAGGGAATGAGCGCAAAGGGGCCCATGATATCATATTTCAGGGGCGTGATCGGTCCAAATTCCAGCTTGCCTTTGATGCATAGTTCATCCGTCTTGACGTTGACGCTAACACCTTTTCGGCTGAAACGATTTTTGCCAAGCTTGATGACACTACCCTTTTGATTATACGCTTCTTTAGGAAACTCTGCAACCCATGCGCCGCTTTCCGTGATCACTTGCAGTGAACTGCTGGTGCCATGCGTTGCCGCGATCAGAGCGATCGTCTGCGTGTCTGACTGACACTTATAGTAATAACCGTAAAAAGTCCCCAACATACCTTCTCCCCCTTCCCCAAAAAGGGTTAAACTTGCCATACCATATTAAGGGTACCATTTTAGCATTGGCAAATCAAGTCTTTTGGGCATAAAAAAACCGAGGTTTTCCTCGGGCGAAATTTGGACATAAAAATGGGGCCTATAGGGCTCGAACCTATGACCCTCTGCTTGTAAGGCAGATGCTCTCCCAGCTGAGCTAAGACCCCATGTTTAATGAAAATTTAAAGCGACCCAGATCGGGCTCGAACCGACGACCTCCGCCGTGACAGGGCGGCGCTCTAACCAACTGAGCCACTGGGCCAAAAAAATATTGAAAAAAATGGACCTTCGGGGACTTGAACCCAGGACCGACCGGTTATGAGCCGGTTGCTCTAACCAACTGAGCTAAAGGTCCAAGTTAATTAAAGTGCTAGTGACTCCAACGGGAATCGAACCCGTGTTACCGCCGTGAAAGGGCGATGTCTTAACCGCTTGACCATGG
>JAFPRF010000038.1 GCA_017400965.1 Lachnospiraceae bacterium | reverse complement strand
CCGCGTGGATTATCATTTTGACGGAACCTTTACAATGAATACGCCATGGTTTTATGATGGACAGCATCCTTTCGGGGTTCACGAGCCCTTAGAGGAGCTGCCATATCTCGGGGAGGAGATCCTCAGCGTCAGAATGGCGGACCTCACCAGGGATGGCATTGATGACGCGATCGTGACCAGCGTATCTTACCAAGAGGAGACGAAAAATCTGTCTTGGGAGAAGCGCATGGATCAGGGTGACGTATGCTTTGTCCGAGTTTATGACGGCGAAGGCGCTGATTTTACCCAAGGATTTAACGCGGAACAGGCACTTTGGACGCGGACGCTATCGGATGATAAGTATGGGAACGGTTTCGTGTTTCTTTGCGAGAAGAATGGCAAAAGCTATCTTTTGACTGGGGATCACACCATCTGGAATGGCGACATGACGCCGAATTTCACGGCTCTCGTCATGGGTCCGTATAATGTCTATGAAATGGACAGCGCTGAGACCTTCGTTGACATGAACGGCGCGGAGAGTGTTTGGTCCGTGGACGACATGGTGGCATTTACCGAAAAGTTGAACGATTGGATTTCGGATGCGAAGCTGATTGCGTACGTCGACTTATATGGTGGCAGAAGGATTTCAGAGAAAACCTTCCATGCGTGGGAAATTTGGAGCAGTTGGAACAATGTGCTAAATCGAGAGATCAAAAACGCCAAAGCTTCTAAAGTGTTGCCGCTGCTAGGGCAGGAAGAGAGCGTAACGCTAAGCGGCATGGAGAACTTAAAGACCGAGCTTAGCAAGATGAACCGCAACTGGCGGATGCTCGCAGACTGGATCACCAAGGCATCCATAGTTTCTAAGATTGATTTGGATTTACAGGATGGTAAGAATGTGATCACCTGCGACATTACGCATGATGGCAACCCCGACACGATTACGGTGGAATATGGCGATGCCGAGACTGACAGCCAGGCACTGATCTTGATCGACATACGCAATTCTATGAAGGAATTCCTTTGGGAGGGAACGCTCGGACTGCCGCACGCCGGATGGGGAAAGTATTACGTAACGCTGTGTGACAGGTTGCCTTACATGATCTGGGAATATCCCGTAAGCGAATCGCAGGGCGAAGAATACGGCGCCTTTAAGGTATTCTACGTCGATGACCAAGGACATCAGATCATGCTCGAAGAGCGCGAGGTCAGCAGCTCCTCTGGATCGAAAGACTATCAGAAGGAAAAGGCAGAGTTTGAGAAAGCGCTAAAGAAATACAAGGAACAAGCAGTGTTTATGGTAAGTACCTTTGAAGGCGAACTTCTTGTAGCCAAGAAGCCCTCAAATTGGTCGGAAAAACGATAAAATAAAAAATCAGGTATTGACAATTCGGACAAGGCAATGTAATATACTCTTGTTGTGACACAGAAACCGTCAGTGTCATGCGAGCTGTGGAAGAAGCGAAATCTCCGGTTCGACTCGTAAACTGGGTCGCCAGAAGGGTGGCGGCGGTGCCCGTCATGGTGATATCAACTCACCACTGTTGCGCGGTGGTGCCCGTGTGTTCGGTCCCAAGCCCCGCGACTACAGTTTCAAACTGAATAAGAAGGTGAAGGCTCTCGCCCGCAAGTCGGCTCTGAGCTACAAGGCTCAGGAGAATGCTATCGTCGTTGTCGAGGACTTCACAATGGACGCTCCGAAGACCAAGGAGTTCATTGCTATTGCAAAGAACCTCAAGGTGGACGGCAAGAAATCTCTCTTTGTTCTGTCGGGAACGAATAATAACGTATATTTGTCGGCTCGTAATCTGCAGGGCGCAGAAGTGATGGAGGCATCTAAACTCAACACCTACAAGGTTCTGAATGCAGATGTGCTCGTGATTTCTGAAAAGTCTCTGGAGACGATCGACGGTATCTTAAACAAGTAAAGGAGACATAAGATATGGCATTTATCATAAAACCCCTGGTCACTGAGAAGATGACCAAGATTACAGACAAGTCTTCTGTGGCAAAGTCTTATGTTGTCAAGAAGGATAAGAAGGACCGCAAAGGTAACGTCCGCGTTGCTGCCGGTACGACCGTGAACCTTCCTGTGCAGCAGAAGTATGGCTTCATCGTAAAGCCCGAGGCCAACAAGCTTGAGATTAAGAAAGAGGTTGAGAATCTGTACAATGTGACAGTGCTCGACGTGAACACATGCCGTTAT
>JAFPRF010000255.1 GCA_017400965.1 Lachnospiraceae bacterium | reverse complement strand
TTACAGGTCACGATAAACTTGCCTTCCTCCGAAAGTCTCTTAAACCAGCGCTTGACCATCAGATGGTCAAAGAGAAGGAACAAAAGCAAAAACGCAAATACCAGGCCAAGTGGGATCAGGATCACGCGCCACTGGATCACCACGACTGCCTGCGTCTCCTCGTCATCGGTTTCGGGCTCGTCCTCGTCCTCGAATTCCCTGCCGTGGTCCGTCGTCGCGCCGGGGCCAGAGTCATCGCGCTTTACCTGGAAGGCCCAGACGGCCGCGTATTTCTTACCAGGGGTCGGTTCGTAAGGCAGCCAACCGATGCCCTCTAAATATACCTCAGGCCAGGCATGGGCCATGCTGGATTTTACCGTAACGGTCTGCTCGTCGCCCTTCTTTACGTAAAAGCCCTGCACGTACCGCGCGGGGTATCCAAGGTATCTCGCGATCAGCGCAAAGGCAGTCGCATAGTGGCTACAGTACCCTTCCTGTTTTTCAAAGATAAAATAATCCAAAAAGTCCGCCGGCGTCACAACGCTCTCCGGCAGCTCCCCGGGATGGTCCGAATAGCGGAAGGTGGAAAGGAGTTCCTCCACGCGGGCGAGCTTTTCGAGGTCCGTCTCCGCGCCTTCAAAAAGCTGGTCCAGATAATCCGCCATCGCCTGCGAAACAATCGTCTCAGGCAGGTATGCCTCCGACATGTGGTCTTTATAGCGCAGGTAATCCTCGTAGGAAGAACCCGCGTAAACTTCAGTTTGTCCGTGCATGTTGCTCCAGACAAAGTCCATGGGCTCATAAAGGTTTCGCGCATACTCCCAGGTCTCTTCGTCCAGCTCCTTGGCATTCTCCAAAAACTCCTGAAAGCCCGTATGGGACTGGTTCATGCGATAATAGGTGATCGTGTAAGTGGAGCCGTATCCAAACTTCCCCGTCGTCATTACGTCGCCGCCCACGCTTCGGATCATGTCGTCTCCGACATGGTCCGGCGCCAAAATGGATTTGAGCGGCAGGAAGTAATATTTCGTGTTAAACTCGCCAAATTGGATCTTCAGCTCCAATCGGCGCACGTAATTGCGCAGATAATCGGGATCATACGCGGTCACTGCGCTGAGCGTCTCCAGCGTGTCCAGCATCTTATCGCGCCCCTCGTCCTCGTAGGTGGAGGTCCAGGCCCGTCCGTCAAAGCTATTCAGTACCTTGCCCGCCAGATACACTATGTCCCCGACGTTGCGATTTCCGGTGACGGTCAAAAGGTCCTTGTCCTTTTTCGTCAGCTTTCCAAAAAAGGTCTGCTTGTCTGAAAAGCCGATGATGCCCGCGTAGTCTTCGTCGCTCCCGTGGAACCATTTCGACGTGATCTTCACGGCATCCGTCGCGCGCTGCCAAAGGCGCACGGCAAAGCTCCAGTCGTAAGGGTCATGAGGCGCCGGCAACAGGAAAACAAGGATCGCAAGCACGGCAAGGAAGGGTGAGATCGAGACGAGATGCCCCTTCGCGTCCGTGTAGCCACTCTTTTTCCAGAAATGTTGAAACTCGTCTGCGATGATCAGCGAAAGCAGTAAAAAGTCACAAGCCACCGCAATCTTCGGTGGATAAGCCCACATCAGCTGCAGGATCACTAAAAGAGCAACAAGGCCGACGCCCAAGGTCCTTCTTGCCAGCCGTATCTGTGCAAAAAGGCGCCCCGCGAAAAAGCTGACCAGCGCCGTTAATACCGTCCAAAGCACCCACTGGTGCGACCAGAGGAACTCCTCTCGCTCTAGCGGATCGCGGATCAGGATCACGCCGCTGGCAAAAGCCAAAAGCACCCCAGGCAGCAGGTATTTGAGGCGGTTTTCCCAATGCTTTACGGTAAGGCACGTGCCCGTAATGAGGAGCGTGATCAGATACAGAGGAAGGCCGTTTTCCGGTCCGCCAAAATAGGGCTCGCCCAACGCCGTCGCAAGGATGGACAGCGGCAATACGAATAGGAGGTCATACAACACGTTCGTCATGTCAGCACCTCCGTCAGATCATCCTCCGTGCCGATCTGAATGATCTCCACGCCAGGCATCTTTGCGCCAGGCAGGTTATCCGGGATCTCATCGCGAATCAGGCAGGTGATGGCAAATACGTTATTTTCGCGAAGCAGGCGCAGCATCTGCAGTGCCTCCTCCGTCCAGTCATGCAATACCAAAAAGGCCGTCTTACAACGGAAGATCTCCGGGTGGCGCGCCGCGTTTGCAAGAAACTCCGGCTCCGTTACGTCATCGCGAAACGATATGGAGCAAACGCTCTCATAAAACGCATCGAACTGCTCGAGACCGGAGACGCCCTTTTCCACGAGTTCGCCGGCCTGATAATAGACATGGGTGCTGATGCTCTTTTTTGCGAAAAACATGGTCAGCGCCAGCGCCGTCTCCAGCATCTTGTTCTCCACGGGAAGGTATTCCTTCATCTCCTTGCTGCAGCGGTTCGTTCCAAGAAGGACGCAAACGCCCTCGCGCTCCTCTCCCGTCTTTTTCCGGATGAGCAGCTCGCCGCTTCTGGCGCTTGCCTTCCAGTTGATCTGGCGCACGTCGTCACCGATCTCATAATTGCGCACCAGTACGTCTGGCTCCGTGGGATTGATCAGGCTCTCCCGTGCCATGGTCTGGGACAGGTCAATGCTTCCAAGGTCGGAAAGCTCCACGAGATTGGGCTTCACGATCACGCGCAGCGTCTCGCGGTTATGATAGGACACGTGCATCAGGCGGAAATAGTCCTCGATCTCCACGCTCTTGATCCCGACCTCGTATTCGCCGCGATACTTGCAGACAAGGTTGGTCTGTTTTTTGATGCCGGTCTTCGGCAGAAGCTCATATTCCACGCCGTCGTCGAGGCCGCTGATCGTCGAAAAGGAGGAAAAAAAGTGCACCCTGATGCCGCAAAAGCCGAAATGGAATTCATTCATCAGGGTAAAATAAAAGGG
>JAFPRF010000003.1 GCA_017400965.1 Lachnospiraceae bacterium | reverse complement strand
GGTATCCTCGGTCAGTGCGGGAAGTGCTGCTCTCGCGCCGTAGGAAGCGGTGCTGGTCTTCCAACCTGCGAAGGAATAGCTGTAGCTGCCGTCGGATGCCTTGGTCGGCGTCGTTCCAGAGTAAGTAGGTGCAGTGCCGTAAGGAATGGTCTGGTGATTTAATACGGTTCTGCCGTCCTCGTCGTAGAATACGACGTTCAGGTCGAGCGCGCGGAAGACGGGCGTGATCGTTACGTCGCTTTCGGGCATGGTAAATGCGTAGCCATCTCCGTCGGAGGTGATGCCTACGGGCTTGCCCTCCGCACTGACAATGCGAAGGCTCTCCAGCTCATGGCCAGAGGAGTTACGAACGGTCAGGGTGATGGTATCGCCGGGCTTTGCCTCGTTCTGGCTTGCCGTTACGGTACCGCCCGTGGAATTGCGAACCTGGATCTTAAATCCGCTCTCCAGCGTCTGCTGTGCGATCATGGCGAACTTACCGCCGACGATCACGTCATGATTCGGCATAGAGAAGGTATTGTCTCCAGCGACCACAACTGCCTCGCCGGTCTTCTTGGTCTTCTGGTCATACAGGTTTGCAGTCAGGGAATCGAGTTCATAGCCCGCGTCAGGGATTGCGGTCAGGGTTACCTTTGCGCCTGCTTCCACGCGCTTAGGTGCAATAATGGTACCATGTTCCACTTTTGCTACAACCAAAGGATAGCTCTCCACCTCGTCCAGGGAGATCAGGTGGAACTGCTCGTCTCTGCGGAATACGGAAGCGGCATTGTACTTCTTCATGTCGGCTTCCTTACCGAGGATTGTATCGGTAATACCTGCAATGTCGGTGCCAAGAGCGCCAACGGTATAGCTTCCCTCAGGAACGCTTAAGGTTGCGGCTTCCTTCTTCTTATTTAAGATTTTACCGCCGAGGAAGTTCAAGGTCACGTTGGCTTCCTGGTCCACCTCAATGGTCATCTCGAATTGAGAGGAGGTGATGGAGCCCTGGCTCATGGTGAAGCTTCCGCCGAAGAGTTTGATCAAGGCATCGCCAAAGACCATCTCATCCTCTTCAATAACGCCAGCGTTCACGAACTCGCCATTATTGTAAAAAGTCTTCTTTAATACAACGTGTCCAGTTAAGGTATTCTCAAAGTAGCCGTTATTAACGATCCTGCAACGCGCGATCAAGGTATTGCTGCTCTTAACGATGAGTTTACCGTAGTTTTCAAGATCACTTCCGAGAATGGCGGTGCCGTTTACTACGAATTCATGGTTCTTCAAAACTTCCACGTAAACGTCAGGCTGCGTCTCAAGGGTCTTATTCTCGGGTATGTTAAAGTCGATGTCTACCTTTAAGGTATTGGCGTTATGATCGCCGTTTCCGGGAACCAGCATCACCTTTCTTACCTTATCGGAATCAAGGAACTTCTGAACGGTCTCTGCCTTCTGAGGCATGGTCAGGTAAACGATCTGGCCGTCTGTGTTATCGGTCTTTTCAGACACCCAAACGGGATCCTTGGTCACAACCAGGATCTCATTGCTTGCCTTTTCTTCTATATTAACGATAATGGTCTTATGCTTTTCCTGATCTCTCTGGATGGCCGCATCAACCTCACCCTTGGTCAGGTTTCGAAGGTCGATGCCGGATTCCTTATAAATCTTCTCGATCAGGTCGGTGTTGCCATAGATCTCGGCCAGTACGTAGCCGGGGATGTCATCCTTGGTAAAGCTTACGGTCTCTACGCCAACGGACTCCGTGCTGCCGGTCTTTTCCTTATCATATACCATGAAGTCGGCATAGTTGCCAGGCTCGAGGACGATCGTCTGGGAACCGTTGTCCACGGGGTTGATCACGACGCATTCAAGTTTACCAGTTAAGAGGAATACTCTGGTGGACCAGTCGTCCGTCACTTCGATCCAACCGCAGGTACCGCGCACGCCGGTGACCATGGTGGATGTACGGATGTTTAGGGACTCTTCCTTCGCCAGAGGTGCTTCCACGTCAAAGTAAAGGCTTCCGGAATTCAGCATCAGCTCAATCTTCTTGCCCTTCTTACGGATTTCGGATTCACTGTTCTCATCCAGCTTGCAGGCCTTGGTGTCATCCAGGCTCATCCACGCATAGCTGGCCTCGCCGGTGGTCTCAAGATCGCCGTCGTAGAGACGCATGTCTTTTTTCAGCGTCTGCTCTCCCTTCGTGCTATTCGTCACGGTCACGTCGCCGTCATATTTCACGAGACGCACGGTGGTCGCTTTCTTCTTCGTCGCCGCAAAAACCATTATTGTGCACAAGCTAACGATTAAAATCATCAGCAACATGCCATAACATCTGCGAAAACGTCTCTTTTGACTCATTTGATCTTTCATGATCCATTCCTCCGTCAGGAATTCTATCCTAAATTGCCATTAGGGCATAAAAATCGACACTCTAACGCTTTTATCATAGCATAAACCGTTTTATAAATCTACAAAAATATGAGAAAAAAAGGGCAAAAATGTACAAAAACGAGCGATTTGTCCATCAAATCGCTCGTTTTGTAAATCGTTATTCTATTTTTCGGGGAATTTAGTACCCTTCTCGCTGCGCCTTGTCGACCAACTCGGTCAAAGTATACGCTTTGTAGTGAATGATTCCGAAATCCTCGTCGCCGAAGTTCATGGCGTTGGTTTTGATGCGGAAGATCTCGTTGGTGCTCGGTACAAAGGCGTCCATGCCGCGCCAATCCGCGGTCTTCTTCCAGTAGTTTAAGTCGATGCAGATCGCGCCGTTCTGATCCAGGCTAAAGTAAAGACGATTTCTGGCCGGATCTTCCTGAACGTGCAGCCTTGGCATTCGGTTGCTATTCTCCGCCTGATGCTCGAAGGCCGTGGATAGCTTCAAAACGCCGGAGGTCGTTTCAAAAAGGTAAAGTCTTTGATCGGCACTCCAAACGGCTATCGTCTTGTCATCATTACAAAACTCCATCTGTAGCACGTCCTGATAATACATGGGAAGCTTGAATTGCATCACCGGGTTGCTCTGCGTCGTCAAATACCAGCGGAGGTACCCGTCGTCATCAACAACGGCCAGGACCGGATTCTTCTTTCCCAGGGCCGCGATGGTGCTCACGTGTCCAGGCGCCGCTGCCGGAATGACGGACTGATTTCCAGTGCCGGCATCGATCATGATATACCTCGAGATCTCATCCTTATTCGGATCATCAAATACGCCAACGACCACGTAGCCGCATTCTCCGGTGACAACGAAGCCTTGCTCCGCATATTTCCCGGGGCCAACAAAATTCTGATCCTGCTCCGGCTTTAATGTCTTATACTCGCCGCTGTTGATACTGTAGCGAAGCTCAAACGACTTATTAAAGTAAGCGGAATCATCCGTCGAGGAAACCGCCGCCTGTACGCTTCCACCGTTGTAAGGGCTGATGGATGATGCATAGTAGGAATAAGCCTTGAGAGGTCTCATGATCTGACCTTTTTCCAGATCGTAAATCTCGATGGAGGTTGTACCTGTGAGATAGGTAAAATGCTTTTTGTCATCCCAAAAAACACCCTCGCTAACCTTAGATTTCGAAATGGGCTCGCGGGTCAGATCCGTCAGGTCAAAGTCATAGCGGAGCGTCGTCTCCTGCGTCGCCGCATCAACAAAGCAAAGGGATGCATGCTCGTCATCCGTCTGCGCGTAATGGATCAGCTCACCCTCGCCAAACCCAAGGAGCGTGTCGTCATATCTGCGCTCCTTTGCGCTTCCAAAGGATGCCATCTGCACCTCAGGATCCTTCGAAGGCTTTTGTACGTAGATGCACCTCCAATCGTCATCACAGACGAGTGCGCGGGTTGCGGTAGGCGCAAGGCGAATTCCCACCTGGCCCTGATTGATGAGAAAATCCTTCGTCAAGGCCTGCTTCACCAAATGGATCTTATCGCCGCAGGGTCCGATGGCAACGCCCTTGCTTTCATAGTAGAGATAGAGATTGCCGTCGTCGGTTACGTAATAGTCGAAATATTCGCCCTCATTAAACCAACCACATTGCATGATGGCTGCATTGGAGCTTCTGTCGTAAGTGATCAGCTCTCCGTTGTCCACGCGATAGAGGTACTTCATCTCGCAGCAACTCACGATCAGTCCGTTGTTGTCACAAGTCTCATAGCAGATACTATAAGGATTGGAAAGTTCTCGCGCCGTCAGGGACTGGGGAACCTCGGAGTGATTTCCGATCTTTCCGTCAAAGAAGATCTGGTCCATGCGAACGCTTCCGGTCTCCGTGTCATACTGGCAGTACATGACGGACTGGGTTCTGAGGTTGAAGTGTATGCCGATGGTGAAAGGTGAGTCCAGCGTATAAGCGGGATCCACGGGATCCTGCATCAGAACCTTAGCGGTACCCTCTTGCAGGTCTGCGAGGAACACGAGCACGTTGTTACATCCAAAGTAGCTGTCGGTATGAATCTGCAAAGCACCGGCCACATATCTGTTATCCTCGGAGAAAGTACCGACAACGTTGCCTTCCGCCTCGGAGGCAAGGCACGTGCCGAGGGCCTCGTCCAATTCAATGACCTGCCTTGTATCGCCCGTGATCGCATCTAAGATCACCAAGTACTGCTCATAGTCTGAGAGCATGCCCTTTCGGTCGATCACTGCAACGTATTGGCCGTCCGCTGACAAACAGGAAAAGTCCACGGAGCTGGTGTCGCCGTTGGGCCTATGGATCCATACTCTCGAACCGTCCTCCAGGGAAAGGGCTGCGACGGAGGACTTGCTAAATACCAAGATGAGTCCTTCTTTTTCCAGAAGATAAAGGCGTTTGCGCTCAGTAACATATACGTGGATCGAGTTGTCCAAAACATCGCCCTTCCAAAGCTGCTTGCCGTCCTCCGTTCTAAAGCATCGTACAAAGCCTCTGGTATCCAGGGAATAAAGAAGCGTTCCGTCATCGGAAAGAACCAGGTCGTCTACGTCTTCCTCCTGCTCGATGCTGCAGACGGTACGGAAGGTATTGTCATACTGGCCAGCGCCGATGGCACGATACAGCACGTACTCTGCGTCCGCTGCGAATTCGTCATGTCCCTCCTGGGAGGTCACGGCGCGGATCGCACGCTCTGCCGCAGGCGCCACGTTGCCGTTCTCGTAAAGGAGCTCAGCCTCACTGATCAGGGCCGCTGCTTCGCTTCGTCTTAGGTCAGAACTCTTTTTCTGAATTTCATTATACTGAAGTTTGATCTCATCATTTTGGGCCGAGATCTGGGCGTTTTGCTCTTCAATCTGGCGGTTCCGCTCCTGGATCTCCAGGTTCTTCATGTAGATGGAGGCGGAAAAGGCCAGCGCCACGGTCATGCCAAGGCCCATAAGTGCAACGAGTCTGCGCATCTTCTGGCGCTTCTCGCGCTGCCACAGGGAGTCAAAGGGACAGTCAAGGAGCGCCGCGTACAGGCGGACCGCTTCCTTATGCAGGCGCTTTTCCTGATAGCGGTGATGCACGTCGGTCAGGTTCGCCGCAAGGGGCTCCACTTCTTTTACGACCTCGTTCCCGTTCTCATCGAGCTCGATGGACTGCACCAAAGGCTTCGGGAAGGATTCGTCGGGGGTGCCGTCCACGAGAATGCCGATCACGTGCTCCCTGCCGTGCTTTTCGATAAAGTAAGTGATCTCTCTTTCACACCATACGGACTTTGGCAGGTTCGGAGTACAGATCACGATCAGGAACTGGCTGTGATCGAGGGCCGTCTGGATGCTGTCCGTCAGGTTACTGGACAGGGGCAGCTCCTCCTCGTCGCGGAACACCTTGCCGAGCTTCTTCACGCCGTTCTTGCGCAGCTCCTTCGGGATAATGTAGTGCTCCACCATGTAGTGGACCTTCTTGGCCACCTTTTTGTCTAACTCCGTGTGGCGATAGCTAATAAACGCCACGTACTCTCTAACTGCTTTTTTCTCTTCCATTTTCTTCCTACCCTCGGGTCTTGGCAGAAAGACTCTCCCTGCCGTCCCCTCGAATTTATCGAAAGCTACACCATCTGGTAGCTCATCTCCATAATATCCTTCGCCACAATATAGATGTCCTTGGGGTTCTCCTTGCGGGCGGCGAGGAAGTCGCCGGGCTTGCCGAGCATGTAGCTGTCACTCCAAGGAACAAAGACCTTCGTGCGCTTTGTGAGCTGCTTTGCATGAATGCGGGAGCTAGACTTTGGAACGCAGGTCTTTGCGAAGTCCTGAAGCGATAAGGTCTTTGCCTCCGCCTGATCGCGGAATTCCGTTGCGTTCACGGCAAGGTGCACCGTCGGCGCGTACTCTCCGACGATCTTATAGGGATCCTGGTACGCGTCGTTGTGCGCCAGGAAATACGCCTCGTCGTTCTTGTAAACCTCACCCTTGATGCCAATGATGAAGTAGGTATCCTCCTTGACCACGAAGGGAATGTCGCCCTCCAGCATGCGGACGGATACGTAGGTGCCCGCGGGGTACATGTCGGTCGCCTTGACATAGCCCTGCGGTAGGCGGCGCTTTTCGTAGATGGGCTCCCTCGTCAGGTCAGGCACGTCGTCGCTGCCCGCATAGAAGAAGTCCTGATCGGCGAAGTATTCGTCCAGCCTTGCGCTTAGGATCCTTTGGGTTGCCAGGTTCCAGTCATTGTCGCAGGAAACGCCGTAGCGCTTTTTGTATTCCTCATCGAGGAGGGCCTTCACAATAAATCCGCCGGACTTGCGCACGTGGCCGCCGCCGGAACCGATCCCAGCCGTCACAAAGGCCGAAAGCTCGTCCGCTCTCGTCTCCTTCTCGCAGCTGCGCACGGAAAGCTTAATGCCATCATCCAAAACGCAGAAGGAAATGCAGGTGCCAACGCCCTCCACCTCGATCAGCGCGTCGCTGATGACGCCTAGGATGTTGGGATCGCAGCGCTGCGCCATGGCCAGCGCGTAATGTCCCGACTTATGATAATCAATGTCCGCCATCGCCTTACCGGCGATCTTGAGTTCCTCTTCGGAGAGGTTGCTGTTCTGAAGGATGGTCAGGATTGCACGGTTTAAGCGCACCTCCAGCGCGTCGCGCATGTCCTTATCCTTCGGATGGTGGATCTCCTGCAGCTTTCCAGTATCCATGAAAAGGCCATAGTACAGGGCCGTTGCGAGCTCCTCGTTCTCCGCGGGATCATAGCCCTCTTCCTTTAGGAGGTCCCAGATGATGGTCGAGCAGGCGCCGTAGGTGCTGCGCACCTCGGAAAGAGGCGGGAGCTTATCCGCGCTCGCCACGTGATGGTCGATCACGGCAATGGTCTTCCCGTTAAACTTCTGCACGTTACGCTCGCCGTACTGACAGTCCACGGTCAGCAGAAGGTCCGGCTCGTCATGAAGCGCCTCCGCGTGCTCGATGGGAATCTGCAATTTCTCTACCATCAGCACTAAATTACTCTTTTGAATGGGACGGCTGCCGCCATAGATCAGGCGCACCTTCTTCCCCTTTAATCGAAAATACAGCCAAAGCCCGTAACCGCTGGCGATGGCATCCGCGTCCGGATTGTCATGCGCCTGGATCACAACGCTTCGAAACCCCAATAAATCATTCAATTTCATGACAGTTACCCCCATAAAGACTAATCATAAAATGCCGAATATATTCTACCATAGAATTGCCATCCTGACAACTTAAATGAAAGGGAGCGAATTTCGCCGTTTCCCTTGCCTTTCCCAGATTTTGCGATATAATCAAAGAATACACTTGTTTCAAAGGAGATTTCCATGGACTTTTTAAGAATGTTAGAAGGAATCCGAACGCCCCTTGGAGAAGCGTTCTTTTTATTCGTGACAAACGGCGGCTCGGAGATCATGCTGCTCGGACTGATCAGCATCCTCTATTGGTGCTTTGATAAAAAGCTCGCGTACCGCCTGACCTTCGCCTATCTGCCTTCGGCGCTGGCCGTCAACATCATTAAGCTGACCTGCCGCATAGAGCGGCCCTGGGTACTGGACCCGAACTTCCGCGCCGTGGAAAAGGCACTGCCAGCCGCGACCGGATATTCCTTCCCCAGCGGCCACACGCAAAACGCGACGACGCTCTTCGCGACGCTCTCGTACGTTTCGAAAAAGATATGGCTGAAGATCGTCTTCTTTCTCATCATTCCCATCGTCATGTTCTCGCGCACGTACCTGGGCGTGCACACACCGAAGGACGTCCTCGTGAGCTTCGCGGTTTC
>JAFPRF010000254.1 GCA_017400965.1 Lachnospiraceae bacterium | reverse complement strand
GCATACTCCTCAAGGTCATACTTTACGACATCCTTGGACAGCTCAGGGATCTTTGCGTAAACGACCTTCTTGTTGGAATCCAGGATCACGGTCGGATTTGCGATCTCCTTCTCGTTTAAGTACAGCGTCGTCTTCATCTCGACGTCGTTGTCCTTCGTGTTCACGTAATACTTAAAGCCTGCGCTCTGCAGCCAGGTCAGGTCCACGCCTGCTGCCTTCGCAAGTCTCAGGTAAGAAGCGCCTGCCTCACCGATGGTCAGGGTGACCTTCTCTTCGAGGGCCTGGTCCTCATCAGTGAGGCGATTGCTTAAGTGATTGTAAATGCTTCGAACCGTGTTGTCCTTCTTTCCGAGGATGGCCTGCTTCTCGACGTAAGCCATGTACTTCTTCGGGCTGTCGAAGGTCTTGTGTATGCCCTTGGCGAACTTGCCGTTAATGATCGATACCACTAAAATCAGTGCGACCAACGCGGCGGCTACAATGATCAGTTTCTTTTTCATAAGTTTCCTCCCCTTGCTTCAAAATAAAGCCCCGTCCATTAGGAACGGGGCCTTGTTTCTAGTTGCTGCGCCTTACTTGTAAGGCTCGATGGTGATGATGCTTCCGTCCTCGCGATAATTCAGCTCCGTATATTTCACGTTACGTCTGTGGTTGATGCCGTTTGACAACTCGCAGTCGTGATAGAACAGATACCATTTACCGTGATATTCGATGATGGAATGATGGGTCGTCCAGCCAAGGACGGGCTCCAGGATCCTTCCCTTGTAGGTGAAGGGACCAACGGGGCTGTCGCCTACGGCATAAACGAGATAATGGGTCGTACCGGTGGAATAGGAGAAGTAGTACTTTCCGTTGTACTTGTGCATCCAAGGATCCTCGAAATATCTTCTCTCCTCGTCGCCTGCGCGAAGCTCCTCGCCGTTCTCATCCAAGATCTTAATATGGTCATAGCTGCCCTTTAAGTCCTTCATGTTCTCAGCCAGCTCACCAACCATGGGGCCAACTTCGGGTTCATCCGGTGCGTTCTCGCCGCCATTGGGATCAAACTTGCCAGTCTTCCACTTCTCCAGCTGGCCGCCCCAAAGACCGCCATTGTACAGATATGCCTTACCGTCATCATCTACGAAAACGGCGGGATCGATGCTAAAGGTCCCCTGCATGTAGTTGTCCTCTGCCTTGAAGGGACCAACAGGGCTGTCACTCGTCGCAACGCCAATGCGGAAGATGCCGTCCTTGTCGCGTGCGGGGAAGTACAGATAATAAACGCCATCCTTGTATGCTACGTCGGGTGCCCACATCTGCTTGCTCACCCAAGGCACGTCCTTCATGTGAAGGGCCTCACCGTTATCCACGCACTCTGCCTCGAGATTGTCCAAAGAGAGAACATGGTAATCCTCCATCTGATACTCATCGCCATCGTCATTGTCCTCGCCGTTGTGGGCCAAGTCATGAGAAGGATAAACGTAAATCTTGTCATTAAATACGTGCGCGGAAGGATCCGCCGTAAAAATATGGGACACCAAAGGTCTTCTTTGCTCTGCCATATGCGTTTCTCCTTATCTTTTCATTATTCCGGTTTGCGCCCTAAAAACGGAGAAAGCCTTCCATCCGTCCATTATCTGGCGCTGATCCTCTAAATATGACCCTATCTTACCATATTTCCAAAAAAAACACAATCCGAAGTCTTACGATTCTTTTCGAAAGACCTCGCATTGTGCTTTTTCTTCCTTTATTCGTCCCTGCCTTTTGTGACAAAGGCCTTTGTCCACTCACCTTTCCCCTGGAAAATATCCTCCAGCGGACAGGGCTGCTCGTTCTTCCGTTCCTTCCCCTTTTCGTCTATCAAACTCTTTGATCGAAATGGCTCCCTGTGCGGAATATGCCTTCTCCCACTGTCCCTTCCCCTGCAGAGCATCCTCTAGGTTGCAGGAAAGCACCTGATACACTTCCAGAAACTCCTCACTGGCAGAGTTCTTAAATATGACATAGAGCTTGTCCTTGCAAATCGCATAGTCCAGATACAGATCCTTTCCCCGCACCCGTTCTCCGATGGCTTCCATGGGGCCTTCCTGCTCTGCCAGTAAAGTTCCCTTGAGATCATACCAATGAACCTTCTCCTCCTCTGCCAACAGAATATGATCTTCATATAGCAGAATGGAATGAAACGGTCCAATGCGCCGATTTGCCTTGTCAGACTGGAGCGAAAAAGGTATTTCCGTCAGGATGTTTTCCCTGGGCAGTTCCTCTAAGCTCTTTGCGTCCAGCGTTCGAAATCCAAATACGCCCGTCCGCATGCCCTCTTTTTCAAATTGCGTTAACAAATAAATCCGATCCTTGGAAAACAGGGCGTAACAGGCATCCTTCTTTTTATCATATTCTGTGACCGTCTCTACCCTCTTTTCAGATAGGACATACCGCATGAGCGTTTGCTTCGTGGCGCCGCTTGATGCGGTAAAATAGACATAATCCCCGACTCCCGCCAGATTGGAGGGCGTTAGGAATTGCCGCGACTCCTGCTGATAAAGCTCTTCTGTCTGGCCAGTCTTTAAATCCATCCGCAGCAGGCCGCCGCAGCGAAGCCCTGCATTTCCCTGTCCAAACTGAATGAGATAAGGGATATACGCATAGCCCTTATGAATGATAAAGCTATAGTCCGGATTCTGGTTTGCATAGCTTTGCGTGGTAGTGACTCTCTCATGATTCGTGTTTTCCGCGTAAGCGACCTCGCCGACAAGGTCAAAGGAGGAACCGTCCAACGCCCCTTTCCATAGACAAATGCTGACCTTGTCCTCTCCCTGATTCTCTGCACCGTCACCCCCATAAGGAATGACTTCCCCGTTTTCACCAATCATGTAGCGCGTCTCATACCTCGCGGCATCCGTCTCAATGCCGCTAACGCCTAAAACATAAAGCGCCCCGTCAAACAACAGCGTATTGACGGTACCCATCCCATGATATCTTGCCTCGCAGGACTCCTCTGAGGAATGCGTGCATTCAGGTTTATTACAAAGTAAAATCGTAACATCCGTTCCCTTTTCATAATACCGAAGACACTGCATACTCGTCAGATTGGAATAATATCCCAGCTCCATCTCCATGATCGCATTGTATCCATGGTTCCAGGGCGTATCCTCAGGAAGCTCCTGATGCTCTTTTTCTCCGCAGGCCCCCATGAAAAGTACCAGTATCGTCAGGGCAAACCCTGCGAGTATGTTTCTTCGTAACCATCTACTTCTTTTCATGTTATGACTACCTCATTCTATAAAATAAAGGGCCTTTGACAGGAATACACATCCCATATCAAATAAAATACCAAACCTCACCGCAGTTAGAAGTATCCCGCATTGAGAAGCTGGATCGGGCTGAGCCACCATGCCGCGGGAACGAGGGCGCCAAAGGCGATGAGCAGGATCATTAAAAAGCAAGAAACACCTACGGCGGTGGTCACATCGCTGCATCGCCGGCTGACGACGGAGATGACAAGGCCCAGGACGCAGGCGGCAGCAATCCTCGCCAAAAACCAAAGCATCAGGTACGCCCAGATCGGCATATAGATCGGAAAGTCCCGCAGAAAACGAATGCCCTGCACGGGACGGATCAGATCGGGAAGTCCCGTGTCCACCTGCGATACGCGATAGTATTGTATGAAATGCAGCGCCGCACATGACACGATGCAGAACAAAAGCACAAGCAAGATCTTGATCGAGGTAGTAAGCCTTCTGCCGCGGTAGGTGCTGTGCATGATCTCCTCCACGTGATTCTGTCTGTCGAAGGCGAAGACCCCAGCCAGCGCCGCAAGGAGCGACGTCAGGATGAGGAACGATGCCCTGGTCTTCGTCTTTTCATCGCGGTTTAGGAGCAGATCGTAATAAAAGGGTGCCACCAAATAGAGATCGTGACCCGTACTTTCTTCATACGCTAAGCATGACTGCAGATCCGTTAAGATCGGCATTAGGCTTTGCTGCTTCCACTGCAGGGTCTTAATGCTCTCCTGCATGCCGGAAATCTGCTGCGCCGGATAGGGGACTCTCTGTGACATCTCTTCGATCCTCGTCTTGAGACCCTCCTCAGCCGTCTTTAAAATGTCCATGGAGGTGACGGCCCTCTGAACGCGCTCTGGCGTGATCTCGCCGCAATACTCGATGTAGTACATTCTTTCAAAAATGTCCACGGGATAATAATATTCATACTGAGACGAAAGAACGAGATGCACGATAAATACGGCCACCAGAACGAGCAGTCCCTTTTGCTTCCATAAAAGCTTGTAGCACTCCCAGCCAAAGAGGGTATGCTGCAGCGCAAACCTCTCGCGAAGCTTTGCCAAAGCATTGAAGAACCTTTCCCCGAAATGGCTGGTCATCACGTATTTCCGGCCGTGAATGACGTACCCCAAAAGGAGCGTCAGCGCAAACAGCACCGCGAAAAGGATCAGCATTACGGGCAGTGCTTCCCTGGCCTTTCCGAATATGTTGAGGAATACGGCGTCCTCATAATAATCCTTACAGCGGATCAGCGTAAAGAGGTTGATGAAGCGAAAGCCATTGAAGGACGAGATCGGTGGGATCAAAAGCCCGGTCAGAACCTCCCCCGCGATCAGCAGGATCGACAAAAGGTACGCAAGGACCGCATTCAGGCAACCGATCAGCGCGTAGAACAGCACGGCAACGCAAAAACAGCCCGTCATTTTTAAGAATAATGCCCGCAGAAGATACCCTCCGATGGTCATGCGGTAGGGGCACTTCATGAATTCCGGAAGGGACTGAAGGCTCCTTCCCAGATTCCCGATGCCGTAGCCCCAAAGGGCGCCGAGGAAATTGGCGCCGTAGAAAACAAGGGCGCCGACAAACGTGGCAAAGGCTAAGATCGCCATGCGCTGCAGGAAAAGGCGCGAGCGCCCATGGGCCGTGCT